>NZWU01000001.1 GCA_002701705.1 Gammaproteobacteria bacterium | reverse complement strand
GATTCTGAGTTTGGAATAAACATACTATGGCTTGATTGATCATCATTCAAGAAAATTTTAACCTTTGAGGAATTTTGGGAAACTGCGCAATTAAATGGAATAATATTTGTTATATTATTCAGTTTGATATTTTCTAATAATAATTCATAATTGTCACTAACTGGTTCAAAACAGAAAACTTGCCCTTTTTTACAAAATTGTGCTGCAAACAATGAAAATAATCCAATATGTGCTCCAACGTCAACAATAGTATCATTATTACTAATTTTAAAATCTGGGTTATGATATTCTTCAATTAACCAAACATGAGTTAGTGCCATGAGATCAGTGGATTTTGTTCTTATTTTCAATTTTAAACCAGTCTTAGTTTCAAAAATCACAAAGGGTTTGTTTGTAAGATTAAAGTACACTAGAGGGTACAAATACCAGTTCCTAAAAATCTCAATTGATTTTAATAGAATTCTTAATTTGAACAATGGCCCGTCTTTCATACATTCTCAATATTTTCTGACTACAAATATTTTACAGAACATTTCTGAATAGTATTTTTAACTGTCTTGTAGATAGAGTATTATTATGAAAATCTTAATAACCGGTGGTTTAGGGTTTATTGGAAGTCATCTTTCTGAATTATTAGTTAAAGATAAGCATAATTTGATTTTATTAACCAAAAATTTTTCTAAAAAATCTAATGTTGTACAAATATCTAACAAAATAAAAATTGAAAAAGTAGATGTAACAAATTATGCTAAATTATCTGATACAATTGAACGGCATAAACCAGATGTAATCATACATCTTGCTGGAACATCCTCTCATTCAAAATCCTTTGAAAAACCCTTTCATGATATTAATCAAAATACTAAATCCACTTTGTTCATTCTTGAGAAGCTTCGACAGATGAATCATAAATGTAGGTTCATTCTAGGTAGTACTTTTATTGTAACTGGAAAACCAGAGAAACTCCCCGTGAATGAAAAAACACCTTGTTGGCCAACAACGTTGTATGGAGCAAATAGATTGGCAAGCGAACATTACTGTAAGATCTATCATGACGTTTATGGTCTAGATACTATAATATTACGTATAACAAATTCATTTGGTCCACGTGAACAAGTTATCCCTACTAAGAATGCGGTAAATTATTTAATCCATGAAGCATCTAAAGGTAAAACCATAACAATCTACTATAAAGGTAAATTTTTCAGGGATTTAATTTACATATCAGATGTAGTTTCTGGAATTAAAAAAATAATGAATAGTGGAAAATCGGGAGAACTGTATTGGATTTCATCGGGTAAAAAAACATGGTTTTATCAGATTGGAAATTGGTTAAAGCAAATGTCAAATTGTAAAATAAAATACGTCCAAATACCATCATATACAAAAAAAGTTGATGTAGGTAATTTTGTAGCTAATAATTCTAAATTAAGAGCGTTAGGGTGGAAGCCTACCGTAACGGTAAAAGAAGGTGTTTCAAAAACACTTGATTATTTCATCAACTCTCCAAAAAAATATTTTTAATCAAGATAGTTTTAATTTACTTTATTGATTTTGTATACAACTATTCCACTTTTATCTGATTTGTAAAGTAATTCAAAATTAGATGGAATTTTAGGATTTGAAGGATCAGCTAAAATTTTCAAGTCTTCATATTGTGTTTGATCAATATCATACTTCCAAGGAAGTATAGCTTGTGGGGAATAAATTAAGTAATCAGGCATATCTCTGTTTTTATTATGTCTATCAGCTGGATAGTTGTTTATACTATTATACCAAATATCCCAATCAGACCAATTTTCTCTGGTTAGAAATTTTTCGATAGGATCATTTTTCACTCCATCTTGAAAATTAGTTATTATAAGATTTGTATCAACATAATAAAGCCAAGAAATATTTGATGCCATCAAATAACTATTTTCAATTCCAGGCTGCTTTCCTAAGACTTTGGATATTTGTTTAATCTCTATTCCCTTTTCAATAAGTGGTTCATTTCTTTCAAATGTTTTAGTAACCTCATTCATTATACCAGAATATGGTTCTTGTTCATACAGATAATTCTCAACTGATTTATAGGAATGTGCTAGGTTGACAAGTAATACTATTAGAACTATTACAATAATTGTTTTATTATATGATTTTGGCTGAATATCATTCATTTTAGAATTTCTTATTTTTGAATATATTTTTGGTATTATTTCAACAAAAAATACCGCACCTAATGTTGGAAATATAATCCACATTGCCAATAAATGTCTAGGACTACTGAGCGGATATGTTGACATAAAAAACATAAAAACTACAGATATAATTAACAATGGTAAAAAATTTTTTTCAATTTTTTTAATATTTCTCATTGTTATTATTAAGAGCGGAATAATTATAATCGCGAAGAAGTGAGTTTCAATGTCGCCTAACAAAGATACTAGAATTGCGGTGATTGATGATGAACTAATTAATGTAATAATAGTTGTTTTATCTGGTTTAATTTTTGACAAGTAAATTAGTCCTACAGTAAATATAATAAAACCAAGAAATGGAACAGTTGGTACAATCGATATATTACTGATTGAATTAAAATGGAATAGTTTATCAGGATTATGATAAAAAACATTATAAAAATAATTTTTAAAAAATAAATCAGGATCTATAAAAAAATTAGTTGGACTCTCTCTCATTGCTTCAATTTTAAGTTTTTCAACCCAATCAGGAGTTTGATATTTTGTTTTGTTAATTAACTCATAATTTCCACTAGTATCAATTAAAACTTCATGTGTTGTGTAGTTGTAAATTAATAACGGACTAAAAGCAATCAGAAAAACTATTCCTAAGACTACAACGTGGAGTAAATTAATACGGATTTTTTTTGAACGAATTAACATAAAAACCATAAATCCAAAAAGTACCATTATAGCCTGATAACGAAATAAACATGCTACACCAATTAATGCACCTACAATAATAATATCTGAAAATTTTAAATCTTTTTTGGTGCCAAAATATAATGATGCAAATATAAAAAATATTGCAGGTAATTCATTAACAGTTTGTAGGGATAAAACATCTATTTTTGGAGTAAATGCAACAAGAAGTTGTCCAACTATTGCTATTTTATGCCCAAAAATATTCCGTATTATATAATACGAAAAAAAAACTATGCCCGTTCCACTTAAAAGAGCAACTATTTTTCCTGTAATAAAAATATCATCGACAAGTAAATTGACAATAGCATATATGACCGGACCAATGGCTGGGGCAGTCATAAGCTTTACACCTTCTCTATCGCCAAAAAGAATCTGTTCACCTTTTAGAGTAAAAAGAATAAAATCACCATCTTTCAGAAAATTATTTTGCGAAAAAGCAATGCAGGAAATGATAATAAAAAAACTTAATGTAATTAATAATGGATATTTTTGGCTAGTAATCTTATTTCCAAAGACAGTGTTTTGAAAATTCATATTGATTTTATATACAATATTAATGAATGATTTATGCATATCTATCGTATTATGGTTCATAATTGTTCATTATCAGTAGCAATAGTCTTATTTGAAAAAATATGCTAGATTTTTTTATGTCTACTGAGAAAGAGATTTCAATCGTTATTCCAGTATATAATGAAGAAAAAAGGATCACAAAATGTCTGAATAGAGTATTAGATTTTTGTAGTCAGAAACAATACAATTTTGAAGTAATAGTTGCTGAGGATGGGAGTTCTGATAATACTGTACAAATTGTTCAAGAATTTCAGAAAAAAAGTAAAATAATAAAATTAATTTCATTCAAAAAAAGAATTGGTAAGGGAGCTGCAATTGCTAATGCAATATTAAAAGCTGAAAAGAAATATGTTGGATATATGGATGTTGATTTGGCAACGGATCCATCTGAGTTTGAAAGATTTTTTGAAGAAATTGAAAACTACGATGTCATCATTGGTTCGCGTCTAATTCGTGGTAACTTGATGCCAATCAAAAGACCATTCTATAGAACACTTTTTTCTATTCTATATTCAAAATTTTTTAGATTTTTGTTCAATATTCCGGTGTACGATACACAATGTGGTTTTAAATTATTTAGAAGGGAGATTGTTAATGAATTATTTTCGGGACTGCACGTAACTGGATTTGCTTTTGATTCAGAAGTGATTGTTAAGTCATACATTCTTGGATTACGCTTAAAAGAAATCCCAGTAATTTGGAATCATAATAATGCATCTAAAATTAGTGTCATGACGCAAGTAAGGGAAATGAGTAGAGATTTATTATCTATTTGGTATCAAACTCACTTACTTTGGAGAGATGGGAAGCAAGTATATCCACAAAAAAGAAATTCATTAAAGGCACGTATTCTATTTAATCTAATATCATTTCATAAAAAGGCTACAAAGTAATACCACAAAATTATTTTTTAACAACCTAAAAATTTTATTCAGGTTTATTTTCTAACTATTAATAATAGAATTTTTCTTACAATTTTCTTGAAAGTTTGTACAAATTTTTATTTCTTTGTACATATTCATATTCTAGATATAGTCCATCTCTCAACGAAGTTTTTGGTTTAAACCCGAGAAGTTTTTTTGCCTTACTAATATCTGCCTCAGTACGTAAAACATCTCCATTGGAGAATGGTTTATACAAAATTTTGGGCTTGTATTCAGAAATATTTTCTAGAATTGAGATAACCTTCCTAATTGAAATCACTTCACCACCACCAATATTGATAATTTCACCAGGCTTACTAACATTTATTGAAGAAATCGTTGCATTAACTATATCATCAATGAATGTAAAATCTCTTTTTTGAGTCCCATCACCATAAATTGTAATTGGCCTCTTTAGAATTGATTTTATAACGAATTTCATAATTGCCATATCAGGTCTTTGTTTCGGACCGTATACAGTAAAATATCGTAACATAATTACTGGCAAATTAAAATTTTCTACATATGCCTTAACTAAATGCTCTGCAGCAAGCTTACTAACACCATATGGCGAAACTGGTTTAGTTTTTGTTTTATCCTCATTCATTTTACCATTTTGGTTTCCATAGACTGATGAAGATGACGCAATAACTATTTTTTTCAAAGATTTTGATATTTTAGCTTGTTCCAATAATCTCTGTGTAACTAGAATATTGTTTATCGAATATTTTTCAAAATTATTTCCCCAGCTTGTTCGTACTCCTGGCTGTGCTGCCATATGAAAAAGATAATCGGTTTTTTTAAAAAGCGGAATAAAATCAATTTTTTGAATTTCTTTTTGTATCAGAGAAAAATTTTTATTTTTTTTACAAAATTCAAGATTTTTTTGTTTAATTTTTTTTGAATAGAAATTTGTAAAACTATCAATTCCTATTACCCTAAATCCATCTTTCAAAAGTTTTTCAGCTATCGATGATCCAATAAATCCCGCTGCACCTGTAACTAGAGCTGTTTTCATAAAAAATTCAATTTTTTACTGTGATATTAGGATTGTTGGATTTGCTAATCAATCCCAAAAACAGAGATTCGCAAAGTCCTTTTGTTTGGATTAAACTGTCTTTTCTTCCAAGAATACTAAACGAAATTTCCTTTTTACCTTTCCACCATGTAAGTGTAGTATCATCCAGTTCACACATACTGTAGACTATATGAAGCGGTATTTTATTCGATTTTTTAAAATTAATCATGGGTACTGAATAACATTCTGCATTATTAGAATAAATTGTCACACCATAATTTTTGTCACCAACATCAAGGAAGCAGTTAGTAGAACCAAGGCAACACGTAGTGCTTATCTTAGAATTTGTTGGTTTATCATGTGATACTGATTCTTTTAATGAGAATAATTCTAGATTACCTCCATTATTAGTAGAGTAGGAAAATGAATCAGTTTGAAAACCATTCGAATTCAAATTCATAAGATTAATTCTAAAAATTCCGGGCCTATAATCTTTAAAATTAAAAATATATCTTAGATCAATTCGTGGTATGTTTTCATACACGTAAAAAATTTTTGTTAGGTCACCAAATGGTAATTCTAAACTACATGAAAATTTTTTACGTATGGGTAGATTCTCACCTTCTGAAATAATTTCCGTCTCAATCAAATCATCAAATTTGTTTCCATCTCTATTTACTGTAAAAATTTGGCCTGAAAGTAAATTCGCTTGACTCGGGTTTTTATGCCTAGAATATTTTGTGGAATTAATCATAGGCTTACCTGTAATGGTGGGAAATGCTATATTTTCAATAGAACCACCAGTTTTTCCCAGTAATATCTCTACACTTTTCGTTTTAATCAAATTCTTTAATTTAGTTTCAGAGTTAGGCTTGTTATCAGATTCTCTTAATGTAATATCAATTTGTGATCTTTTTGGGATTGATGGAGTAAAAACCAGCATCGCACTTCTAATATACCCATTTTTGAAAAATTTAATATCTTCTAGTTGTGACTGAATTTTTTTCCCATTATTATAGACTTCAAAGTTATTTGCCATAAATCCTGGTTTAAAGTACAATTTAATTTCTATAGGAATTTTTTTCCAGTTAGAAGAATTTGGGTTATAAATAACTAAATCTGATTTTGTATTTTCTGATGAATTTAAAAATGAATTTTCAATTTTTTTATCTAACTCATGATTTAACGTATGAATATTTTTAGTAAAATTTTGAAATTTTCCCTCTTCAGTGTGAGTTCTATAATCACTTCCCCAACAATCAACAAGTTTTGAGAGATAATGATTTTTTCTGTTCGAGGATTCAGGTTTAATGCAGTTTAATATTTTAATTTTTTTAAAAGCCTGATAGCAAAGAGAATTATTTTTGCTATTATCTCTTCCACACACAGCCCAACGAGTAACAACTGATTCTTCTTTTTTTCCTAATATGGGATATTTCGCAGAACAGACTTTGATTGCTTTTGATGTAGGAAATAAATTCATTAGATCTGAGGGCAAAATGAAATCTAATTCATCATGTTTTTGTATTTCTTCAAGAATATCATAAAATCTTTTTACTTTATGGCGATTACCGTTTAATCCCAAAACAGTGTTTTTGTAGCTAAAAATCTCCATATCAGAGCCATAAAATGGAAAACATGAATCTTCCAATTTTTTATTTCCTAGTATAAAATCAAGATATTCATGCTTTTTGGTTTGTCCAGTTACGTATTTTTGAAATTTTTGATAAGCATAGCGGCTATTCCAAATTATATTTAGTTCCCCTTGGTTTGATTTTATCTTTGTTGGGGAAAAATTCTGTTGTTTATTTAAATTGTTTGTATGTAAAGCTGTTTCATAAATTATCATAAGATTTTTGAATTTTGATTTAAGATATATTGGAATTAAACCATTACTAAAAATTTGTTCATGAACATAGGCTATCTGCTGTCTTTTTGGGAAAAACCTTTTGATTTCTTTAATTCCTTCATTTAAATTTCTCTCATTGATTTCCTTGGGGACGAGCGGTGATACAATTTGTTCTTTTCCAGAAAAAACAAATTCGCATTTTTTTTCCATAATTAATTTATTCAATTCTTCAATGAAAAGCGGATCAATTTTTTGGATTTTATTTAATGTATTTACGGGAAATTCAATTCCAGGCTTAAAATTAAAATCTTTTATTGCATCTAAAATTGGCCAGTAGCAGGAATCAATTATTTCATGAAATGATTCTTCTGGAATAGACGAATAATTTAGATTTCCATGAAAAACCGAATAGAGTAATAATTTAGACAATTTATTCACCTAGTCGATTACCATCAAAATGAATACAAAGTTCAGCATACTAATTAGTTCCCAAACCTAGAGCAAAATATTCAACATTCAAATTTTTTCTAGAGAGTATTCTTCTTGTATCTATAACCAGTTTTCTTTTCATATTTTTAAAATCACTATTTTTTAATTTTGTATAAATTTTCCATGGAGTCATAATAATCACACATTGACAATTATCCAATGATTGTAGAAGAGTGTTAGCATATACAATTTGATTTTTAAAAATAGGTTCTGTATTTTTCATTGCTTTAGGATCATGAACTGTTATTTTGGCCTTCTTTTTTAAAAGAATTTTAATCAATTCGATTGATCTAGATTCTCTAATATCTCCGCTATTTTCTTTGAATGATAAACCAAGAACTGTAATATGTTTATTCGTGATATTCCCAAGATTTTTTTCTAATAGGTGAATTATGTACTTAATTTGAAGATCATTTGTTTGTTGTACTGCTCTTAAAAGTAGTGGGTTAGATCCAAATTTTGAAGAAAACTGTATTATTGTTTCTAGATCTTTTGGCAGACAGGATCCGCCATAACCTGGTCCTGCATTAAGAAATGATCTGCCAATTCTAGGATCTACACCTATACCCTCTGCAATATCATCAATATTTATCCCAGGAATAGATTGACATAACAATGAAATTTGATTTATGAAACTGATCTTTGTGGCAAGAAATGAATTATTAGCATATTTTATCATTTCAGCAGTCTGAGTATTTGTTGTCATAAGTTTGATTCTAGGACCATATAATTTGCGATAGAGTTTTTTTAATTTGTTTACAGAATTTTTTTCTATGCCTCCAATGACGACAAGATGCGGTTTTAATGTATCATCAATAACGTTACTCTCACGGAGAAATTCAGGATTTGTAAGTATATCAAAACCTTTTCCGGTTTTTTTCCCAGATGCCTTTTCAATTAACGGCTTGATCACTTTAGTAGTAGTATTTGGCACCACTGTACTTTTTATCACAATGATTGGCTTTTTCGTGGTATGTCGTAAAGAAATACCAATATTTTTTGAAGCCTTTTTGAGCATACTCAAATCAATATAACCAGATTTTGATTTTGGGGTTCCAACTGTAAGAAATATGAAATCACAATTTCGTACCACTTTGTCAATATCTGACGAAATTTCAAGCGACTTGGATAATGCATTTTTTAAAAATAATTTGAGCTTTGGTTCAAAAAAAGGCAATTTTTTTGAATTGATCTGTTCTATTTTCTTTCCATCAGAGTCCATTCCAATCACCGGAAATCCTTTTGAACTTAGTACAGATGCAAATGATAATCCGACTACTCCTAGTCCTATAATCCCGATTTTCACATCAAGATTATTGAGAATCGATTAAAAAATCATGCGCATGTATCATATTCCATATCAGCAAAATTCTAAAGAAAATATTTTAATACTCGGCCAAAAATTCTAATAATTTTTTTGATGAACTTCCTTGATTAGAGATAAATTCTTTTACAAATTTATTGCCATTTTTAATCATTCTTGTTCGCTTATCTGTAGTTAGAATTTCTTTAATCTCTTTTTCAAGAGAGCTAATATTACATTTCACACAACATCCTGCTGTAAAAATTTTTGGCAGTTCCTTCATGTAACGATTTTTAGTTTGAATTGAAATAACAGGTTTACCGATTATCAACGCATCAAGCATTGTAGTAGAAAGATCATTTACCAGAAATGTATCACATGATTTAATCAGATCTACAATGTTATCATTTTTTGTCACAGTAACATGATCACCCATGTCCTCAACTATTTTCTTAATATCTCGTTCTTCTTGAAATGGATGAATCTTGATAATCAATTGTTTACTCAAGTTTTGAGCTATCTTACAGACGTCTTTGATAGTTTTTTCATATGCCTCCAGGTTATCAATTGATAAATCAAAAACCTGATTTTGTTGTGGAGATGAAGTTGCCAATAAAATAAAACCGTCGTTTACCAAGTTGGTGTCTGATCGATCATTAAACAGTATGTCATGTGATGGACTTCCAATGACATGTGTTTTTTTTGAGAAACCGCATTCTTTTGCATATTTTTCAGTTTGTGTACCCCATGTGAGAATCTTGCTTGAAAGAATTGGAAAATCTCCGCCTAGGAAAATATTACCTTCTTTATTTTCCATGGTTTCCCAATACATGCCATGTTGCAGTAATAACGTCTTAATGTTGTGTTTCTTTGCAAGATGCAGAACAACCTGTTCGTTGAACCCATTCTCTGATGATACTATGATGGATGAAACATCTGAATTTTTTATCACTTCATCAGCTAGTTCAATTTCTTGAACAGCATCAAGAACTCTTTTTTTACATAGTTTTACAAAACTCGGTTTAATTGCTTTCCAAAAAGAATGCCCATTAATTGAAAAAAATGTATTAAAGATTTCTTCACGTTCAAATAGACTATTGGTTTTGTTAGCTAGTAGCTCCTTACCTGATTCAATCAATTTTTCTATTTTTTTATTTTTTGTATTTTGATATGCTCCAATTAGGCAGTTTGAGTTTTTTATAATAGAATAAGATTCTTTATTCCATACATATGGACGACGTCTATTAAACAAAATTAATTGTATGCCATGTTTAGTGGATAATTCAAACAACCTTTGGTATTTTATCGGATTAAATTCAATCAATAATGTATGCTTTTTTTGATTCTTATTATTACGATTATTTCTAAGTAATTTTAGGATAGTTTGTTCAGAAATATTTTTTAATTTAAGATAAGATTTTTTTGGTATTTTTATGCTAAGAGAATCTGTAATCTGAAATTTTACAGAATCATACAAGAAACTTTCTGATTTTTGTTTTACTTTGATATACTCAACATCATGATCTAACAAATCAAAAATATCAGAAAGAGATGAAGGTGCTAAGATCCTTGAACTATGAAATTTCTTACAGAGAAAAATTATTGCCATAAACTTTTTCAGAAATGGTAATAAGTGATAATGGAACTCGATGTAAAATAACTTACCAGTATTAATTCCCTTATATTCGAGGATTTCTGCTATTTCTGAATTGTTATACCATTGTGAAAGTGAAAAT
The DNA here is from genome assembly GCA_002701705.1 of Gammaproteobacteria bacterium. Lineage (GTDB taxonomy): Bacteria > Pseudomonadota > Gammaproteobacteria. Next base: position 3,112 of record NZWU01000001.1, on the reverse strand, counting down.
GATTTTTTCCATATATTCCAAAGATCTGTTATACTTAGAAACTCGTCAGCAATCATGTGTTTGATACCATGATCAGATAAGATTTTGTGAGAACTATAACCAAAGGAGATTATAACTGATCCGTTATTTTCTATTATTTCTTTTAATGTATCAAGACTGTAGCTTGAATCAAAAAGAATAACTGTTTTAGAATTAGGATTTTTCAAGACCTTTCCATTTATCCCAGTCATAATCAGAGAAAGAAACATTTTCCATCTCGTTATCATTAGGTTTCCATGCTACATCAGCTAAAACAAGTACTCGTGAAATTTCATTTGTAGGATTAATGTGAGCAGATGCAATTTTGTTTGGAACACAAACTAAAACAGGTTTTTGTGAATCAACTTCAATTTCTTTATAATTATTATTTCCTTCATCAATAATGAAAACTACTTTTCCATGGATACATGTAAGATAGCTTGTTCTATTTTTATGTAGATGTGGTCCTTTAACCTCGCCTGGGTTTATTGAACTTACATATACCATTTTAGGATGATTTGGGATAATCGAGTCCCAATCTCTCCAAATAACAGTCAGGTTCCCATTTACATGAGAATCTATAACATCCTTAGTTTGATGTTTTTCTAAATCTTTAACAAAAAATTTTTTTCCTTCCACTTAAAAACCACATTAGATTTAGCCAATAAAAGTTTGGATTCAAAGATTCTCCTAATACATGTATAATTTTATACCATATTTTATTAGTACAGATAAAAGCGAAAGTAATATGAAATTACTTGTAACAGGCGGTTTAGGATTCATTGGGAGTAACTTTATCATAAAATTGTTAAAAGAAAAGAATGATTTTGAGATAACTAATGTAGATGCGGAACTTCCTGGTTCTGATAAAAGAAATTTGGGAGAAATTCAGAACTCTGAAAAATACAAGTTTGTTAAGGGCAGTATTACAAATAAACGACTTATGGAGGAACTAATATCAAAATGTGATACTGTAATTAACTTTGCAGCTGAATCATTTGTAGATAGAAGCATAAACGATGCAGATCCTTTTCTGGTTTCAAATATTAGAGGTGCATTTACAATTTTAGATATTACAACAAAGCAACATAAGAGAATGGTCCAAATTTCTACAGATGAAGTTTTTGGAAGCTTGGCCTCAACTTCTGCCACTGAAGATTCTAAACTTAATCCTTCAAGCCCATACGCTGCTACAAAGGCAGCAGCAGAACTTTTGATTAATTCTTATTCTGTTACATATGGCTCTGATGTGGTAACTACTAGATGTACTAATAATTATGGACCAAGACAATTTGCTGAAAAGTTAATCCCTAAAACTATAATTCTAGCAAATCAAAACCAAAAGATTCCGATTTATGGTAATGGTTCTAACATTAGGGACTGGATTTATGTAGATGATCATTGTGATGCAATACTACTAGCACTACTAAAAGGGAAATCAGGAGAATACTATAATATTTCGGCCAATAATGAAATTGATAATTTAACGGTTGTAAAAAAAATATTAGAGATTATGAATAAACCACAAGATCTAATAGAGTTAGTTGAAGATAGACCAGGCCATGATCTAAGATACAGTATGAATTCCACTAAAATTTCTAAGGGTTTAGGTTGGAAAAAAAATACAAATTTTAATGAAGGTTTAAACAAAACAGTTGAATGGTATTTACAAAATCCAGAAATTTGGAAGGATATACCATCAAAAATATTAGATACTACCCCTTGGAAGACCTAAAAAACTCTGAGTGAAAATGAAAGGAATAATTCTTCATGGTGGTCATGGAACGCGTTTAAGACCTTTAACACACACTGGTCCAAAACAATTACTTCCAATTGCAAACAAACCAATGTCACAGTATGCATTAGAAGATTTTAGAGAAGCAGGAATAACTGACATTGGAATTATAATCGGTGATGTTTATCCTGAAAAAGTTAAAGAATATTATGGAAACGGAGAAAACTTTGGTGTAAAAATTTCTTACATCTATCAAGATAAACCAAAAGGAATTTCACATGCGATCAAACTTTGTAAAGAGTTTGTTGGTAACGATAGATTTGTTGTATATCTTGGTGACAATATTCTACGAAAAGGATTGATAGACTACAAAAACAATTTCGAATCATCAAGTAATGATGCAATGATTTTACTTTGCAAAGTTGATGACCCTTCTAGATTTGGAATTGCAGAAATAGATTCAGAATCAAAAAAAATTAAAAAAATTATAGAAAAACCATCTGAACCAAAATCAGATCTGGCTGTAATTGGTGTTTATTTTTTAACGCCAAAAATTTTTTCAATAATTGATAAGCTTAAACCATCTGCAAGAGGCGAGCTAGAAATTACTGAAGCATTACAATTGCTAATGGAGGAAAATAATTCATTGCAGTATGAAACTGTTACAGGTTGGTGGAAAGATACTGGAACACCAGAGGATATTTTACATGCGAATCAACTTGTACTTGATTCTATAGGAAAAGAAAATCAATTTGTAATTGATAAAGGTTCAACAGTAAAAGGCAATACTGTAATTGGTAAGGAAACAGAAATTTCTTCAAACTCCTCTATACAAGGTCCATCTATTATAGGAGCAAACTGTAGAATTGGTCCAAATGTTACGTTAGGACCAAATGTAAGCGTAGGTGATAATTCAATTCTAGAAAACTGTAAAATTGAAAATTCTATTATCATGGCAAACTGTGAAATTAGTGCCGATGTACATTTATCAAATAGTATTATAGCTAATGGCTCTAAAATTGAGGCTAATAATGATCAAACTAAGCATGAACTATTACTTGGGGAAAGGTCACAACTAAAAATTTAGGTTAAAATGTTTACATTACTTTCTGAACAACTTGCTACAAACACTTTATTCATAGCTCGGAGCTAAAAAAATTATGAAATTAATTTGTATTCCTGCATTTAATGAAGAAAAAAATATTGAAAAAATAATTAAAGATTGTAAAAAATTTGTTGATGATGTAATTGTTTGTGATGATGGTTCAACTGATAATACTGCAGAACTTTCAAAAAAACAAGGAGCAATTGTTTTACAACATAAAAAAAATAAAGGATATGGTGCTGCCATTTCAACTT
>NZWU01000008.1 GCA_002701705.1 Gammaproteobacteria bacterium | reverse complement strand
ATTTTTTTATTATACAAATTTTAACATTAATCTTGTTGTTTGGACTAAAATACAAATTGGAGATATTTAATTTTATAATTAAAAATTTTTCGAATATTATTTTTTTGTTAATAGGATTTTTATTATTCGCCTTGCCATTTGCAATCAATCTGTATTTTCACGAGCCTGAACATACAGAAAGAATAGGTGTATTTCTTTTAAATAAAGAAAAAAAAATAATTCTACTTAAATACTATTTGGAATTAATTTTTAGTTTAAAGTTTTTATTATTTTTATTTATTAATTTTTTTATACTTATAATTAACTATTACGTAGACAATAAAAACAAATTTTTCTTTGTTGTTCCTTTTGTTGTTTTTATATCAAGTATATTGGCTCCAGTAATTTTTTTTATAATTTCAAACAAGTCAGGTCTAATTTATCATTTCAATAATAATATTATTATATGCTCTTTCATTTTTGTAATAATTGGAACTATTAATTTATATTATAAATTCATAGAACATAATAAATTGGTATATTTTAACAGTCTTATTTATTTAATATTTTTTATCTTTGTTTTTACACAATCTTACATTCATGTGAATAAAAATTATAAAAATATTAATTTAAAAAATGAAAGAAATGAATTTTCTAATTTAATGAGTTTGGTATCAAAGAAAAATCTTTCTCAAAGTTCAATCTTAACTTTGGATAATAATGTAATGATTTGGTCAATAATGAATGATATCAAAACTTTAAAAATCACAAATGGACTAATTGTACCAAAAAAAAATAAAATTATTGAAAAAGAAATAATTGATGCATTTAATTTTTTTAATATATCAAAAGAGAAATTTCTAGTGTTTTTAAAAAATGAAAGACAAACTTGGAGATATTTTAATCGAAATGTAGCAAATTTATTTTATGCAAGATATCAGGCAAATAGACTTAAGACATATAAAGACTCTAAAAATTTTAAAAAAGCAGAACTTAATAAAATAATGAAATCATCCCCGGCGCTAAATCAACAAATAATAATACCAGTTAATGAAATGGAAAGATTGGAAAAAAAATTTGATCAGTCAAATAATTTAAATTATCAAGAACCTGATATAATAATTTTGAATAGAAAAAATTTTATATATAAAAATTCAAATTTTGATTTAGAAAATTATTGTATATTATTTGATGGAAAATTTTTTATTAGTTACACTAATAAAAATTGCCAACAATAGATAAATGAAAGTTAATTTAATTTTTTTTTTAGCAAGATTTGGGTTAGGTGGCGCTGGTAACTCTATATTTAGATTATGCACATCTCTTGATAAAAAAAAATATAAAATAAATATTATTTGTCTTAATAAATGTGCTTATGAACATAAATTCAGAAAAAATAAAATAAGAGTATATAAAATCAAATCAAATAGAACTTTATATTCAATGTTTAAATTAAAAAAATTAGTCAAAAAAATTTCAAAAAATCATAAAGATACAATTTTTATATCTAATATAAATTATACAAATATATTATGTGCACTATTTATAGAAAAAAAACCAAATTTAAAACTTATAGCTATCGAAAGAACACCTTTTCAAGAATTAGAAATATATTTTGACACTATTGATTTTATAAAAAAAAATATAATTAAAATTCTAATTTGTTTTTTTTATAACAAATTTGATAAAATTATTTGTAATTCTCGGTATATAAGTAATTACTTAAGAAAAAAATATAACTTCAAATCAACAACAATACATCCGCCCTCATTAATTTATAATAAAAAAAAACAGATATTAAATAAATATAAATTTGATGGAAGAACATTAAATATTTCAAGCATTTGCAGATTATCTAAAGAAAAAGCAATTCACGACATACTTTATGCTTTAAATTACTTAAAACAAAAGGAAATTAATTTAAACATTATTGGAGACGGACCGGAAAAAGAAAATTTAATAAATTTAACCAAAAAATTAAATTTAAATAAAAATGTTAAATTCTATGGTTACAAAAATGAAATTTTTAGTATTTTAAAAAAAACACATTTATACATTAACTCTTCATACTTTGAAGGCTTCCCAAACTCTGTGGTTGAGGCTGCTATTTCAGGAATTCCAATAATTTCTTCTCAGAGTCATGGTGGTATCAATGAAATATTAATGAATGGTAAATTTGGGACAATATATGGTAAAGGTTATTTAGATTTAGCTTCGAAGATAAAAAAGTTTTATCAAAATCCAAAAATTTTTTATCAAAAAGCAATTTTGGCCAGAAAAAATGTAATGAAATTTAGTTTATTAAATCATAAAAAAAATTTTGAAAAGATGTTAGATAATATTTAGAAATTATAATACTTTTTGAACCATATTAATGTATTCATCAAACCATCTTTTATTGAAGTAAATCTTCTCTTGCCGATTTTATCCAAGATTTTCTTATTACTTCCATGTGTCTTAATTACATCAGCTTTTTGTAATGGTCTTTTATAAGTTGTTGGACTCTTGCAAGTCAATTTGTTTATTTGCTTTATAATCTTTAACAGATTTATTGGGCGATTTGAGCAAATATTAAATATTTCATTTTGACTTTGTTTATCTTTTAAAAAAATTATTTTTTTTATAATCTGACAAACATCTCTTATATAAGTAAAATCTCTTGTATGTTTGCCAAAATTGTTTAGATAAAACTTTTTAGATAAATTATAAGTTGAATTTAAATACTTCATCATAAACATATCGGGTCTACCCCATTCACCATAAACAGTAAAAAATCTAAGTCCAATAAATGTCATTTCAAATTGTTTAGAAAACACTTCAGCCATTTCTTCATTTATTTTTTTAGATAACCCATAAATATTTTTTGGATTAATGATTTGTGTTTCTTTTAATGGAAAAAAAAGTGAGTCACCATACACTGAGCTGGACGATGCATAGATAATTTTATTTATACTATTATTTTTTGCAGCTTTTACAACATTATAAAATCCTAATATATTATTATCTACAAACTCTGATGGTTTTATAAAGGAATACCTTACACCTGCTTGTGCAGCAAGATTAATTATCAATGAAATTTTTTTCTTTTTTAAATATTTATCTAATGCCTGTCTATTTGTGATATCAATTTTTTTAAAATTAAAATTTTTAAATTTTTTTAATTCTTTGATTCTAGACAATTTTAAAGATTTAGAATAATAATTATTTAAATTATCTATTCCAAAAATTTTTATTTTCTTAAAACCGAGTAAATATTTAGATAAATTAAAACCAATAAAACCTGCAGCTCCTGTAATTAATATTTTCATAAGTTGAACATTGATATATCAATTTTTTTAAAAAGAAAGTATAGATATTTTTATGTTAAAAATATGTGTTATTGGTTTGGGCTATGTAGGATTGCCTATTTGTCTCAAAATTTCTAAAAAATATGATACTGTTGGCTTCGATACTAATAATAGAAGAATTTCATATTTAAAAAAAAGTATAGATGAAAACAAAGAATTTAAGAAAAAAGATTTTATAAACAAAAAAATTTTTTTTACAAACAAAATTTATAATTTAAAAAATTGTAATTTTTTTATTATATGTGTTCCAACTCCAATTAAAAAGTCAAAACTTCCTGATTTAAATTCAGTAAAGAAAAGCTTTGAGTTAATTTCAAGCGTTTTAAAAAAAAATGATATAATTGTTTTAGAGTCAACTGTTTACCCTGGTGTAACAAAAAATTTTTCAAAAAAACTAGAAATAAAAACTAATTTAAAAAATAATAAAGACTTTTTCGTTTGTTATAGTCCTGAAAGAATTAATCCTGGAGATAAAAAAAATAAACTTACTAAAATTAACAAAATTATAGGGTATGAAGGTACAAATAGTGAAATTAAAAATAAATTAAGAAAGATATACTCAAACTTATGTAAAAATCTTATTTTTACTAATAAAATAAATGAAGCTGAAACTGCAAAGGGGATAGAAAATATACAAAGAGATTTAAATATAGCATTTTACAATGAAGTACTCTTGATTTGTAATAAATTAAATATCAACTTTAATGAAGTAATCAGATTAGCTGCAACTAAATGGAATTTTATAAAATTTTCACCCGGTTTGGTTGGTGGTCATTGTCTACCTGTTGACCCATATTATCTTACTTATGCAGCATCAAAAAAAAAGTATAAATCTAAAGTAACTCTTGCTGGGAGAACAATAAACAACTCAATGAAAAAATATGTAATGGAAATTATAAAAAAAAAAATTAACAAATTTAGTCAAAAAAATAAATCCAAAATAAAAATTATAGTATTAGGCTTAACTTACAAATATGGTGTTTCGGATACAAGAAATTCTCAAAAGTTAGAGATTTTTAATTATTTAAAAAAAAATTATAAGAATACGATCGCATATGATCCTTATTTGAATAATATAAAATTTAAGTCTGTTAATAATAATCTTTATAAAAATGATTTTTTTTTATTTTTATCTAAAGGTAAAAAATTTAAAAATCTTTTTAATAAAATCTCAAAAAATAGTATAAATAAAATTATTGATCCTTTTTTTTATTATATTAAATAACTAATAAATTTCTTAAATTTTTATAATGTTCAAAGATTGTGAATTTTTTTGAATATTTTTTTAAATTAATTATTTTTAAATTAATTTCTTGTTCGCTAGAATTAGAATATTCAGTAAATTTTTTTACCAAATCTTTATGGTCATTATTTTTGAATAAAAATCCTCTTGTTGAATTTTTTAAGATTTCAGAGGGTCCAGTATTTGAGTCAGTTGCAAATACAGCTTTATTCAAAAAAGCAGCTTCAATTATTACAAACCCAGGATCTTCATAAAGAGATGAGGAAATAAAACATTTCGCTTTATGTATATAATTAAAAACATTTGTCTTATAGCCTAATAAATAAACTTTTTCTTGCAAATTTAATTTTTTGATAAGATTTTCTAGTTTATTTCTCTCTTCTCCTTCGCCCAAAATCAACAATTTTATATGTGGAATATTTTTATTTATTTCATTAAATGCTGTAATCAATAATTGAAAATTTTTTTGCTTGGTCAATCTTCCTATGCCTAAAATAAATTCTAAATTTTTAAAATTTTTATCAATTAATTCTTTTTTTCTCTCGTTAATATATCTGACTGATATAATCGGATCATACAAAATTGCTAACTTGTAAATTGGAAAAATTTTCAAATTTTTAAATTTTTTATAAATAGAAATTGTTGGACACGTAACTTTAAATATTTTTTCTGAAAGAAAGGACCAACAAAATTTTCTAATAAAGTTTAACTTAGGAGTGCCGGAAATTCTAACAATTAGTTTAGTTTTAAAATTAAAAATTTTAAATAATAAAAGAGGTAGCGAAATAATTAAATGGGCAACTAAAAAATCTGGTTTTTCTTTCTTTATTAATCTTGCTAATTTTCTAAAACTATAAAGAAATATTATTAGCTGAGAAATTCTACTTTTAATGTATCCTCCTTTAGGAAGAAATTTATAAAAATTTTTTTTATAGAGCTTTATTACTTTTATATCTTTAATCTTATCTTTTTTTTCAAACCATTCACCTGTAGAGTCGATTATATATGGTTCTATTTCTTTTTTTTTATCATACATAATTATTGAATTGATTGATTTTGTAACAGCTTCTACTGTTGCTATATTTGACAAAAAGGGTGACCAATAAAAAACTTTCATTTTTTAATCAAAATTATTAAATACAGTTTTAAAAAAATAATAAGGTACTCGATAACCTGGAAAAGATCCAACGTCCCCAGTTAGTGAGGTTTTTGGGTTCCATCCGAATGCAAATATAATAAAAAAAATTACAAAAATATATTTCTTATTATATTTTGATTTAAATCTATTAAAAAAATTAAAATCTAGAATAATTATTTTATTTTTAATTAAGTGAATAAAAAAAAGTACTGAATATGTATAACTTATGTGCACCCATCTTCCCCAATCAGAGCCCATTGCAAGAAGTAAAAATAAAGGACTCATAAGTATTATTGTTAGATAAAACAAATCTTTAAATAAATTAAAAAAATAAATATCTTCAACCATTTTCGAATTCTTTGACACAATTAAAAGAGGTCCAAATCCAATTAAAATAATTAAAAAATATCTGATAAATATTTCAACTGAATAAAGATGTATATTTGATGTAAATTGATCTGTAATAGAGGATTTGTGTAACAAAAATGAACAGGACATATAACAAATTTCATTAAAATTTTCTTTTAAAGAATTTTCTAAAATTAAATGATTTTCTGCTGTTATGGGATTAAAGGCTATATAAAACGCGATTATAATAGCTGGCAAAAATGGTGTTAACATTGTAACAGATTTTTGAAAATTTTTGATTTTATACTTAATCAACAAGCTTAAATAAAAAAAACCTATAAAAAATATAACTGGCTCCCAAATTAAAACTAATAGTGGTAAAATAAATATTACAAATAAAATATCATGCTTTTTATTTGAATTAATATTATTTAAGTTAAAAAAAATAATTAAACCAATAAATATAAAAACTTCTTTTCTGGCTAAAACTTCTAACTCTGCAAAAGGGTACAATAAAAATATTGGTGAGAAAATTATTAGCAAAATTAAATAATTAATTTTTATTGTTTTTATAAAATGATATAAAAAAAAGAAATATGTTCCTAATGTTAAGACCTGGAATAAATAAATAATAAACCTTAACTTTAATCCAAAAAATTTGGCAATTGTAAAGCATATTTCTCCGATAATTCCTCTTTTTGTAAAACCACCTTGATAGTTAATTAACCATTCAGAAATTGTAGAGTCTGCACCTCCGGTATGCTTTAAAAATAAGTGATAGAAACCTAAAATTCCTAGAAATGTCAAATATATCTTAAAAAGATAGTTAAATTTATCTCTGTTTAAATACGAATTATACAAAAACTAATCCTTATAATAACTTTTCATAATTTCATAAGTTTTTTTTAGGCCAGCAGTAATATCATATTTTGGTTTCCATCCGGTAATCTTGGTCAACTTAGAAATATCTGTTACAAATTCCATTGGGCCAGAAACTTCATTATTTTCTGAAACTATTTTTTTACCAGATAAACTTTCAATTATTTCGCATATTTGTTTTAATGAAGATATTTTTCCTGTTCCTAAGTTAATTACTCCTTCAAAACTCGAATTTATCAACTTAAGAACAGCATCCGCTGCGTCCTCAATAAAAATAAAGTCCCTTTTTGGTTTGTCGCTCCATATCTTAACTTCGTTTTTTTCAAAAATATCCTGCATTATTGTAGGTACTAAATCTGGTCTTCTCAAGCGAGTATACCCGTAAATATTACTTAATCTAACAATTATTGAAGGAACAGATTTAGAATAATATTTTACTACTTGCTCAGACAAATACTTGCTAAAAACATATTTATTAATAAAAGGATTTAATTCCTGATTTTCACCAACGGGCATTTTAAATTTTTTTTGGTCGTAAATCAAAATTGTCGTAAAACAAATAAATTTTTTTAATTTTCTTTTTGCAAAATATGATAATGCTGTATTTAGTGGATAAACATTAAGATCTATTCCCATGTTATTTTTTAAATTTATTTCATGATGGTTCGAGCTTCCAATTAAAAATATAACCTTATCAAAATCTAAGTTATCTAATTTATTTAATTGATTTAAATTATCTAATTGAATGTGTTTATTTTTACATTCTTGCGGAGGTTGGGTTCTTCCAACTGAAATAATGCTGGAATCCTTTGACAATATTACAGGTCCAAAAAAACCACTGCCTCCAAATAATAAAGTTTTACTCATATAGAAGCTATTCTTTTATTAAAAATTTGCTTGATGCCATCTTCCAATTTTATTGGTTGAAAATCAGGAAAATATTTTTTTAATTTAGAAATTTCAATATCTTTTCTCATTTGTCCGTTAGGTTTGTTTTTATCATAATTGATTTGAAAATTTTCAGCATCGCAAACTCTTAATGCAATCTTTGCTATACGATCTACAGTATAATTTTCCTCTGTAGCAATATTGATATTATAAAACTTATCAGTCAAAATCATTTTATTAATTAGCTTGGCGACATCTTTTGCATGCATGAATTGTCTATACGGTGTTCCGTCTCCAAATAAAGTAATTGAATTATTTTTATTTTTTTTTGCATGTATTATTTTTTCAATCAATGCTCCAACAAAGTGTCCTTTTATAGGATCAAATTTATCAAATTCACCATACAAATTGCATGGAATTAAGTAATTATATTTTGTGTTATATTTTTTGTTATACATGTCTATTTGAATTGCTAAGCATCTTTTTGCATAAGAATATGAAAATAAATTCTCATGGGGAGCTCCCTCCAGAAGTTTATCCTCTTTAATTGGATATGTTGTTACACTATCCGGATAAATACATGAACTTAATATACCAGTAAATCTCTCAACTTTATTATTAAAACTTTCTTTTAAAACAAATGTATTCATAATGATATTTTCTTCAAAGTACCTTACTGGTTCCTCAATATTGTGATGTACGCCTCCAACTAAAGCTGCTAAATGAATAACTATATTGGGCTGAATTTCTTTAAACATTTTTTTTACTTCATCTTCTCTCAATAAATTAAAATCTTTGGAGCTTACATAAATGGCGGATGGCATTATATCTTTTAGGTAAGTTCCTACTAAACCACTTCCACCAGTAACAAGTACTTTTTTATCCATAAATTATTTTTTTAAACTCCTTTTTCTGAAGAATTCGTAAAATACTGTTATTTGAGAACAATAAATTAAAATAGTTCATCTTTTACCATTTTATATATCATTTTCTTAAAAGGTGTCTTTGGTAACCATTTAATTTTTTTTTTAGTTAAACTGATATCTGCTTTATATCCTCTTATATCTAACTTTCTTTTAAATTTTTTTACATTTGTTATAAGATTTTTTTTGCTTAATTTTTGCAATTTAAAGACTTCATTTACAAATTCTTTAATGGTATGAACTTTACCTGTTCCAATAATTAAATCTAAAGGTTTTTTTCTTTGGAGCATTAACCAAAATGCTTCAACATACTCAGGTGCCCAACCCCAATCTCTATAAATACTTACATCACCGAGTTTTAATTTAATTTTTTTATTTTTTTTAATTATTTTAGATGTATCAATTATTTTTTTTGTAACAAATTCTTTTGATCTTAAACTTGATTCATGATTAAACAAAATACCTGTGCAACAAAATAAGTTGTATTTTTTTCTAAATATTTTTGTAAACCAATAACCTGCTGCCTTGGCTACACCATATGGACTCTGAGGTTCAACTTTAGATTGAAGATCATATTTGTTTCTTTCATTATCTCCATAAAATTGACCAGATCCCGCATTAAACACTTTTATTTTCTTATTTTTATTTTTAACAGTACTTAATATATTTAAAATTCCTAATGCATTACTTTTAAGAGAATTTTCAGGTTGGTCAAAAGACTTTGTAACTGAAGAGTCGCCGGCCAAATAGTATATTTCTTTTATATTTTTTTTAATTATTTTTTTACAAAATTTTATATCTGTCGCTTGTCCTTTATGTAGTTTTAATTTTTTAAATATTTCTAATTTAATTAATCTCCACAGATTTTTTTTTGATCTATTTCTAGTGGTGCCTATAACTTTGTATCCTTTGTTTAACAGAAAAGCCGATAAATAAGCTCCATCTTGACCACTGGCTCCAAAAACAATTGCAATTTTTTTTCTTTTCATTTCATCTCATTATTGATTATGTAATTTAGAAATACTCAGTTAAAACAGCAATTGAAGGAGTATTTTCAATTATCATTACTATTTTTTTTTCATCTTTTAAGAAAATCATATCTCTAATTCTTT
>NZWU01000007.1 GCA_002701705.1 Gammaproteobacteria bacterium | reverse complement strand
TAATTGCAAGTGTCTGCATGAAACCAATAAAAACAATTGTAAATATACTGATGGATTTTAATTTATTTATAGCATCTTTCTTTTTGGTATCAGCTAAATATAGAATTATTGCAAATATTATCGTCATCAGAGCAATTGATTCTATAGATCTCATATTAACTGAAACTAAATCTATAAATAATAGACCTATTATTGGTAATGGAATGGAACCAAGTATAATTAGTTTCAGATATTGAGTGCCTTCATCAGACATTGATAGCATTTTGTTAATCTCTTTTCTGTAATAAATTAAAATTGCAATCAAAGAACCAGTATGAAGAGCTATATCAAAGTTTAATCCTTGGTCTTTCATACCTAGAAAAGTAGATGTCAGGATTAGGTGTGATTGACTTGATATTGGTAAAAATTCCGTTACCCCTTGTATGATCGATAAAATTAATATTTGAATGAAATCCATATTAAAGCTTATGTGTGTAATTAAATTCTTTTGTAGACAATAATTTTTTGTTTATATTCTTTTTCAAAACCAAAATCTTGAATATTTCGCCCATTGTATTTGGTAAAAGTATATTTTTCAATTTGTTTAGCTCCATAACTTTTTGATCAGACTCATATTCTTTATTTTCATATATTTCTAAAATTCCTAAATTCAGTAAAGAACTTGATTGAGATAAATAACCATCTACTAGAAAATCATTTTTTACAGCTAAGTTAGACAAATGCGAAAAATTCACAAATGATGATATATCTTGTCTACCTATATTAATTAATGGGTCAAAATGAGATTGATGATTGTGTATACACACAAGAGTTCCTTCCATACGATCATCCAAAAAATATTCTTGGCTATTGTACCCATAATCAATGATCATAATTACACCATTATTAATAGATTTATTAATCCTCTGAACCCATTTCTTATATTCCATATTAAGCTCACTAACATAGTTTTTTGGAAAAACTTTATTCCTCGCGCCAATTGCAATCTCTAGTTCTTTATTTTGCTCATCAGTAATTTTATCCCACACTTCTTTTAGATTGTCATCAGATTCTGTTATATATGACATTAGAAAATTATTGCCATCATACTTAAATCTTTCGGTAGGTAATGAATCAAAAAATTCATTCGCAATTATTAACCCATCTATTGAAACTTCATCAAGATTATTTCTCCATTCAACTAAATTTAATAATTCAGGTATTTCTTTTTTTATATTTTTCTTTTGTAGTTCTATTAATCGTGGTGATATTTCAACAATAATATACTTACCAGGTAAACAGTTTTGTTTTTGTAATTTCTTTAACATGGAGATCAGAAGACTGGCATCCCCTCCCCCAAATTCTAAAATTGATGGTTCTTTTAAAGAATGGCTTATATTTATAAATTCTTCAGATAAACATTCACCAAATAATGAAGAAATAACTGGGGTTGTTACAAAATCACCCTCTTTGCCAAATATCTTTTCTTTGTTAGTGTAGTAGCCGAGATCAAGATTATAGAGAGTTTCATTCATAAATTCAGAAAACTGCAACTTACCAGATTTTTTAATCTTTTCGGTAAGGTATCGATATAAATGCTTGTTTGAGGTCATAAATAAATTTTAATTTTTAACTTTATATACTTTTCTTCAATAATCCTTAATATAATACTATGACAATGAATCGAACAGTATTAATCACTGGTGGTACTAAAAGAATTGGTTTAGCAATCACACAATATTTACATAAAAATGGATATAATGTAATAGTAACATTTAATAAATCTCAAACTAACGCAAAAAAAATCTTTTCTGACCTAAATAAAAAAAGAGAAAATTCATGTTCGATTATACAAATACAATTATCTGACACAAAAAGTTACAAAATGTTATATAAGAAATCATTGAGTTTTTTTGGAAGGGTTGATGCTCTTGTCAATAATGCATCACAATTTTATCCAACAAAAATAAATCAAATAGATGAAAAAAAATGGGGTAGTATAATTGATACAAATCTAAAAGCACCATTGTTTCTATCTAAGGTTTTTTATCCAGAACTAAAAAAAAGAAAAGGTCAAATCATAAATATAATTGACATTCACGTAGATCCCCCACTAAAGAATCATATTATTTATAGTATAAGTAAATCTGGCTTGCTGACTCTAACAAAAAGTCTAGCTAAAGAATTAGCTCCTTATGTAAGAGTTAATGGGATTTCACCAGGTGCTATATTGTGGCCTACATTTGAAAAAAACTTAAAGAGAAAAAAAGATATCATTTCAAAAATACCGCTTAAAAGAACTGGTAAACCAGAAGACATAGCAAAAGCTGTAAAATTTTTGATAGAGGATGGTCAGTATATTACCGGACAAAACATAAATATTGATGGCGGTCGTAAATTGAATATGTAAGGTTTGTTATATTTGTTATTCGAATCTATTATTTAAAATCAAAATGTACTTTTTTTAGAATTAATTTTTCAAAATTATTGTCTTTGACCATCGCTTTATGTTTCTTCCCTAATTCAGGGTGAATAAATTCAGGACTAAGATCATTTAAAGGCAGGAGAACAAAATCGAATTTAAGAATTTCTTTTCTTGGTATTTGCACTTTTTCATCATTCAATATTAAATCATCAAAATACAATATGTCTATATCCAAAGTTCTTGAACTAAACTTTGTTTCATTAAGATTTCTTCCATGGTTTAACTCAATTGTATTTAGGTAATGTTTAAGATCATAGATATCTTTAGTTGTTGTAAAAGAGCACACGCAATTGTAAAAGTTAGGACCTTTAAACCCCATTGCCTGTGTCTCATAAACTGGGGATATATTTAAAGCCTCAAACTCTTTTTGGATTATTTTAATACATGACCTAATATTTTCCCTTTTATTTATATTACTTCCTATACCTACAAAAATTTTATGGCGCATTTTTAGTTCTTTCTATGATAACCCCAACCTCTTTTGCTTTAGTAACTGCTCCAGGCTTACTGAATCTTCCTTTTATGTATGTCACATTAAATTTTTCAAAAATTAATTTAACTGTTTCTTCAGCCAATGACTCAACAAGCATGAATTCACTTTCTTTTAAGAAAGATTGCACAGTTTTTGCAACTGCTTTGTAATCAAGAGTGTCTTTAACGTCATCTGAAGTTGAAGCTTTACTAATATCTGTTCCAAGCTCAAGGTCTATACAAACCATTTGTTTAATTTTGCGTTCCCAGTCATAGATTCCTATAACTGTTTCTATGCATAATTCTTTTATAAAAATAATATCCATTTCTAATTTTCCTAAGGTTTTTCTGTATTACATATTGTATATGAATTGGTTTCTGATATCATTACTGAGTTCGGGGATTCAAAATGTCAAAAATTTGTCAAATAACCAAAAAATCAGTTATGTCAGGTAACAATGTCTCACATGCCCATAACAGAACCAAAAGACTTTTTGAACCAAATCTGCATAATCATAGATTTTGGTCAGAAAATCAAAAGAAATGGATAACATTAAAATTATCTAAAAAGGGGTTAAGGATAATTGATAAATTAGGATTAGATAAAGCACTGGAAAAATATAAGGTAAAATAATGAGAGAAAAGATTAAATTAGTATCGTCTGCTGGAACAGGTCATTTTTATACGACTACTAAAAATAAAAAAACTATGCCTGATAAATTCCAAATTAAAAAATTTGATCCAGTTGCTAAAAAATATGTGATGTATAAGGAAGGAAAAATTAAATAACTTATATTATTTTATAGCCCTTCAGACTATCAGAAAACTCATCAAGGTAATCAATCCCTTCTTTTTTTGCCTCAAGACGCCAACCTTCTATAGTTTCTTTAAATTTTTCTAACTCTGTGTACTTATTATTGAGTATATCATGCAGCTTGTTTTTGAAATTGTAGACTACGCTTAACGAAACGCTTTCATCAAAAATCTTTTGCAAATCAGTTATTGATTGATTGCTTATTCTATCTGGTTGTCTGATAAATGAATTCTTTGATTTCTTGATTAATTTTTTTAATTCATTGCTAGCAGCTTTGCTCTCTCTTTTTAAAATTGGTTTAATAACTTTTTTGGTATAATTTGTAATAACCATTATTTTAGATCTTAATAACGCATAAGCTGTTTCAGAATCCAACTCCTTATCTGTTTTTTCAACTATAGTATTTAGAGCAAGCCTCTTAATCTTTACAAGACCAAGAATAGAGAAAATTTTTATATAAAGCCAACCTATGTCAAACTCCCATGGCTTAGATGAAAATTTAGCAGATGTAGCAAAAGCATGATGGTTATTATGTAGTTCCTCGCCTCCAATAAAAATGGCAAATGGAATTAGGTTGGTTGACTCATCAGGTGTATCAAAATTCCTATAACCATAATAGTGTCCTGCGCCGTTAATTCCACCAGCTGCAAAAATAGGAGTCCACATCATCTGGATAGCCCAAATAATAATTCCTACGACACCAAACAAAAATATATTAAGAACAAATAATATCAAAATGCCAAAATTACTTTTTCCAGAATATATTTTCTGCTCAATCCAGTCATTTGGACAATTTTTAGAATATTTTTCAATTGTCTCTTTATTGCCTCTTTCTTCATTATATAAATCAGCTCCACGAAAAAGAACCGTGTTGATGCCATGAACAATTGGGCTGTGTGGATCATCAATTGTCTCGACTTTGGCATGGTGTTTTCTATGTATGGCAACCCAATCAGCTGTCTTCATGGAAGTTGTAAGCCATAGCCAGAATCGAAAGAAATGCGATAAGATGGGTTTAATCTCAATTGCAGAATGACACACGCCTCTATGAAGAAATAATGTGATCGACATTATAGTAATTTGAGTTACTACCAAAGTATAAATTAGATACTCCACCCAAGTAAAATCAATCAACCCATTTATTAATAATTCAATCATTTTTGTATAGTTATAAATGATATCATCATATGATACATTTAAAAAGATGTCCAATTATATATAGAAATGCCAGAATTACCAGAAGTTGAAACTGTATGTCGAGCTCTTAAAAAAAATATAAAATCAAGAGAGGTTAGTCAATTTAAAATTTTTAATAGAAATTTAAGATGGAAAATTGACTCTAAGATTAATAAGTGTGTGCATAAAAATATTCTTTTAGAAATAATAAGGAAGGGAAAGTATTTATTATTTGTTTTCACTGATGGCACATTGATAATCCATTTAGGGATGACAGGAATCTTAAAATTTTTTGTCTCATATAAGAATTTGAAAATTGAGAATCATGATCACTACCAAATTATATTTAAAGATGGAACTAGTATTATTTACAATGATGTAAGAAAGTTTGGATCACTACACTGGTCAAACAAAATTGAAAATAATTTTTTAATCAAGAATCTGGGTGTTGAACCACTATCTAATAAGTTTAACGCAGATTATTTATACGGTGTTGGGAAAAAAAGAAAAGTAGCAATTAAGAATTTAATAATGAATCAGAAGATTGTGACGGGAATAGGAAATATATATGCATCTGAATCTTTATTCCTTGCAAAAATTCAACCTAATAAAAAATCAAACAGATTAAATCAACAAAATTATATTGATTTAGTTTCTGCAGTTAAAAAGGTACTATCAATTGCTATTAGAAAGGGTGGGACCACTATAAAAGATTTTAAAACAATAGATGGAAAACCTGGATATTTTCATCAAGAGCTATCTGTTTATGGGAGAGAGACTTGTCCTTGTGAATTAAATATTAAATTGAAAAAAATAAAAATCAATGGTAGAACCTCTTTTTTTTGTGGTAAATGCCAAAAATAATTAACTAAATTTTTCTTTTAGAGCTTTCTCAACATTGGCATGTACAAATTTCTTTAAGTCCCCACCATGAATTGCTATATCCTTTATTATGCTTGATGAGAGAAAGCTATATTCCTCTCCTGGGCTCATAAAAACACTTTCTATGTTAGGCTCCAGTAATCTATTCATATTGGCTAATTGGACTTCATACTCAAAATCTGAGACTGCCCTCAGGCCTCTTAATATAACAGTCGCAGAATGTTGTTTCGCAAAATTAACTAGAAGATTATGAAAGGAAAATACTTCAACTTGTTTTTCATTAGCAAATATAGACTCAGCAAATTTGACTCTTTCTTCTACTGAAAAAAGCGTTTTTTTAGATGGTCTCTCAGCAACAGCAAGTAACACTTTATCAAAAATCTTTATTGCTCTCTTTACTAAGTCGGTATGACCATTTGTTATGGGATCAAAAGTTCCTGGATAAACAGCAATAGGTTTCATTTTATTCTCTCTTTTTAGCGATTGTATAACTTACTTCACCTATACTCAAATCTTTTAATATAATCCAGTCCCTATTCATGAAATCTAAATTAGTTTTATTTTGTTTATCATTAATCTGTTCAAAAAACAAATATGAACAACCGATGAAATATCTATACACCTGAAGTAAATTTAATGACTCTTGCAATAATTTACCATCATAAGGAGGATCAATAAAAATTAGGTCATATTGGGTTGTGCATTCTTTTTTTAAGAACTCTAAAACATCTCCTTGAAGTAAATTATACTTATCAATCTTCAAGAGATTAAATTGCTTTTCTATCATTTTGCATACACTTTTATCCTTCTCTATAAGAGTTATTTCTTCAGCTCCTCTCGAAAATGCTTCAACAGATAAAATACCGCTTCCTGAAAAAAGATCTAAGCAATGGAATTTAGAAACAGATGGAATAGTATTAAATATAACTTCTCTGATATATGATTTTGTTGGTTTAACTTTAGAAGCCTTATTTAGGATATTTACATAAGATCCCTTTAAATTTCCACCGGTTATTCTAACTTTATTTTGATACAATTAAAAATTTCCTACTGTTGTTATAATGGACTTCTCGAGAAATAATTGTTTTTGCAAAACATCCTCAATAGTCTTGTCATTAACATTTCTAATAGAATTTTCATAATTTCTGAAATAATCTAAATCCATATCGAAATAATTAATCTGTGATAATAATCCCAACATTTTTTTATTTGTATCATGCCTAATATTAAAACTATTAAGAAGGCTCTCCTTTGCAAAAGTAATCTCCTCATTAATAAAAGAATTATTTTTTAGTTTAAAAATTTCACTTTTGAGAATATTTATTGCCTGTCTTGCATTTTCATTCTTTGTTTGCATGCTTATCGCCAATACACCAAAATCATTATATGGTCTTAGATAACTATAAACAGAATATGCAAGCCCTCTTTTTTGTCTTATTTCATTAAGTAGTGTTGATCCAAAGCCACTACCACCAAAAAGATAGTTAATGACTAATAAACTATAATAACTTTCTTCAGTTCTTTTAACTCCGGGCATAAGAATAAAAATATGTGTTTGTTTAGTATCCATTGAAATTTTATTTAAATACATTTTTCCATTAAAATTTATTTTTGATGGCTCTTTTCTAATCTTTTTTCCCTTTGGTAAGTCATTTAAGACTGTACTTATGATATGTGCACTCTCATTTTCATTAATGTTCCCAACAAGATTAATAGCAATCGATTCTTTATTAAATATTTCTTCTAGATGATTATTTATATTTGTAACTGAAATTGAGTTAACAGATTTTTTATACCCAATTACCGGATGACTATAACCTGTCCCAATGAAAAATTTCTCACTAATTTTAATTGAAGCAAGTGAGCCTGGCCGCAACGATTGGGAATATATTTTATTGTTGGTTTTCTCTTTTATAAATTCTAAATCATTTTTATTTATTTTTCTTTCTGTAAGTATAAAATTCAATAACTTAGGAACATAATCAATATTCTTGCGGTTATTAATGAATCTAACACTTATAGTGCTGAAGTCTTTACCAACACTATAATTAAATTCTGCACCTATATTTTCGAAGAGATCAGTAATTTTTTCATCTCTATATTTCAATTTTGATATTGATTCGAAACTTAAGTTAGTTAGACCAGGTAAACTCCCATCATGACTGCTCCCTGCATTGAGATTTATAGTAAGGTCTATTATCGGCAATGTGTTTTCTGTTATTAATAAGTAATCTGGATTAGATTTTACAGGCAAAATTTTTGGATATGAATATAAATCAGTTTGATAAACAATAAGTGCTAGGAAAATAAAAGTATATGTAGATTTCATGTCGTATTTGGATGTATTACTGTGAAAATGAAATCACTATCAATAAAATATTTTTTTGCAGTATCAATTAAGTCATTTTTGGTGATTTTATTCATATCATCTATATAGTAGTCTAGTGTCTCCCAGCCAATTTTTTTTGATTCAAGCATTCCAATGCGCATTACTTGACCAAAAAGAGAATCTAGCTTGAATATGCTGCTCGAAGATAACCTTGACTTCAATGACTCAAACTCCTTATCTGTTATTCCTTTCTCTACAATATTTTTAAACTCTAGAAAAATTTCATCTCTTAAAGTTTCAATTGATATATTTTTCCTTGGTATAGCCCCAATTGCGATAATATTTTTGTTCATTGGATATGTGTCAGATGATATAAATGTTTCCAAAGCTACTTTTTTCTTGTCAACTAAGTTTTTTGTCAACCTTGAAGAACTTCCACCATCCATTAGTTCCAACAATAAGTCTATTTTATAATGTTCTAATCTATCATCGCGATTAAACTTTGGTTGTATAAATGAAATCAATATTGTTGGGTTTGAAATACTGTCTTTTAAAATAATATCATCAAAGTTTGTTTTATGGTTATCAAGCTGATGAATTTTGGCGGTAAAATCTTTATTTTTTATAGGAAGAAAGTATTTTTCAATTAATTGTTTAACTGCTACCTTGTCAATATCCCCTGCAATAATTAATGTTGCATTTTCAGGTGTGTAAAATTTTTTATACCAACTTTGTAAATCATCCAACTCTAGATTACTCAAATCATCCATTGTCCCAATTATTGGAATTCCATATTCATTATAGCCAAAAGCTTGCTGTAATATTTTTTCAAATGCCTTTGGTATTGGTCTGTCATCAACTCTCAATCTTCTTTCTTCTTTTACAACATTCAGTTCTTTCTCAAAGTCACTCTGTTTTAAAACAAGATTGGCCATTCTATCTGCTTCCATCTCAAGACATTTTTCAAGATATATTTTATTAACTTTTTGATAGTAACCAGTGAAATCACGGCCTGTAAAAGCATTTTCACTCCCGCCAAATTTTTTTATTATCTTAGAAAACTCACCTGCTTTAATTTTCTGGGTTCCTTTAAACATCATATGTTCTAGTACATGCGAAATACCGGTCTTACCTTTTGTTTCATAACTAGAACCAACCTTGTACCATATGCTTGAAATTGCAATTGGATTCCTTTTATCCTCTAGTAAAATAACTTTAAGTTTATTTGGAAGACTATAAACTTCAATTCTGTCAGAAAATTTAACAGCTGCACTTGAATACACTTCTAAAGATATAAAAATTAAAGATAATAATATAATTGTTTTTAATTTTATAACTTTGCAAAGATAAATTTTAATCATGGACGTATATTATAGCAAAATTCTTTATCATCTCTAAAAATATTACATTAAAAATAATCTTTAATCTTTATCTATACCTATGTTTATTCTATACATAAAATATTGAAAATTATTGATTTTTTAGACTTGAATATATAAGCAAAGACACTATAATGTACCTGATAAATGTGAAAAATATGAGTAATGAATTAGTACAATATGCCCCTTCTGGCAAGGCTCTTGGTATAGCTACGGGTGATTCTCTTGACCAATATTTAATTCAGTTAAGAAACTCAGCTCTTCTAACAAGGGAAGAAGAACTTGAATTATCTAAAAAACTATTTGATTCAAATGATCTTAATGCTGCAAAAAAATTAGTATTATCACATTTAAGGTTTGTAGTGCACATTGCTAAAACCTATAAAGGTTATGGACTACCATTGCTTGATTTAATACAAGAAGGAAATATTGGTTTGATGAAGGCTGTCAAAAGGTTTAATCCAAATAAAAAAGTTAGGTTGCTGTCTTTTGCAATTTATTGGATTAGGGCTGAAATGCATGAGTTTATTCTAAGAAATTGGAGAATTGTTAAAGTTGCAACAACAAAAGCTCAAAGAAAATTATTTTTTAAATTGAGAAGTAAAAAGAGCAGTAGTTCATGGTTAACAAAAAAAGAAACTGAGAGTATAGCAGATGATTTGAATGTTAAACCAGAAACAGTTTCAATTATGGAATCACGATTAAGCGGTTCAGATGTTTCATTTGATCCATCTGATGAAGATGAAACTTCTCCTGCTACATATCTTTCAGATAATAAGGATCCTTCTTTGTTACTTGAGCATGAATCTGAAGAAACAAATAATAATTCTAAATTATATCAAGCAATATCAAAACTTGATTCGAGAAGCAAAGATATTATCACGCAACGATATTTGCAAGAACAAAAAACGACACTTGATGACTTATCAAAAAAATATAATATTTCTAAAGAAAGAATTAGACAGATCGAAACCAAAACGCTTTCTGCGCTGAGACAATCTATCCTAGTT
>NZWU01000006.1 GCA_002701705.1 Gammaproteobacteria bacterium | reverse complement strand
CAAACCTTAGAGAGGTTCAAGAAATATTTAAATTTTAATGTAGGTACCTACCATTCATCTTTGAGTGAAAATGAAAAACTAAATGTATGGTTAAATGCTAAAAATGGTTACTTAGATATTATCGTAGGGACAAGGTCATCAATTTTTTTACCATTTAAAAACCTAAAAGCAATAATTATTGATGAAGAACATGATTTATCTCTAAAACAGCAGGAAAAATTTAAATATCATGCACGTGACTTATCAATAATAAGAGCAAAAAATAATAATCTACCTATTATTCTAGGGAGTGCGACACCTTCTTTTGAAAGCTTATATAATTGTAAAATAAAAAAATATAAGCATTTAGAATTAAGAAAAAGATTTTTTTCACCCACATTGCCCAAAATTATACTTGTAGATTTAAATAAGGATATTCCTGATGAAGGCCTGTCTTCTGAATTAAAAAAACAAATACAGCAACAGATTAATAACAAAGAACAGACATTACTATTCATTGGACGGAGGGGTTTTAGTCACACTTTACTTTGTAAAAAATGTGGTTGGATTTCTAAGTGTAATAAATGTGATTCTTATATGGCATATCATTCTGGTGATAAAAAGTTATGGTGTCATCACTGTGGATTTAAAAAACATTATAATCAAGTAGGTAATTGCTGCAAAGAAAGTGAAATAATTCCATTAGGTTTTGGCACAGAAAGAATTGAAGAAAAATTAAGATCTATCTTCCCATCATCAAAAATAATGAGAATTGATAGTGACAATATTAATACTAGTAAAAAATTAGATGACTTTATCGAAAAAGCTAAGACTGGAGCCGTAGACATATTAATAGGAACGCAAATGCTTGTCAAAGGGCATGATTTTCCAAATGTATCTCTTGTTGGAATAATAGATATTGATTCAGGTTTACATAGTATTGATTTTCGTGGTCTTGAGAGGACGGCACAATTAATGGTTCAAGTTTCTGGAAGATCAGGTAGGCATAAGAAACAGGGAAGAGTTATTATCCAAACAAGGAAGCCAAATCATCCTCTTATTCTTGAACTATTAAAGCATGGCTATAAGAGTTTCTCTGATAAGGCGTTATTAGAGAGGAAGGAGACACATCTGCCACCGTATAGCTACATTGCTTTACTAAAATTTGCATCTTATAAAGGGGCCTTATGTTTAACATTTCTGCAAAAAATAAAAAATTATTTTGATACCGATAAAAGTGTATATATTTATGGGCCAGTTCCATCTCCTATAACAAAAAAAAATAACATGTACTATTTTCAGTTGATGATAAAATCCTCAAATAGAAAACTTTTACTACAAAAATCTCAAAAAATAAGAGAGTATATAATAAATAAGAAGTTAAGTAATGTAAGATGGTCTTTAGATATTGACCCTCTAGATTTGTATTAGAAGGTTCATGCCGATTTGAAAAATAAATTAAAAAATTTACTAATAGAAGCTCTCAAAAAAGATTTTGGAAAAAATGGTTTAGACGAATTAGTTGAGGTACAACCAACAGCTGCAAAGCATATCAAAGCTGATTACTTTTCAAATATAGCAATGAAATTATCCAAGAAACTCAATAAGGATCCTATGGATATTGCTTTGGGTATAGTTAAAGAATTACAGCCTACAGATTTATTTACTTTTGATGTCGCAAAACCTGGATATATAAATTTCTCTATTAAAAATACACAAAAAAATAATATAGTTACAGATATTATAAAAAGCAAAGACCTTCTGGCGCCATTTAAAACAAACTCTCCCAAAAAAATTCATGTTGAATTTGTTTCAGCAAACCCAACGGGACCCTTGCATGTTGGTCATGGTAGAGGAGCTATCTATGGGAACATAATTGCAAAATTTCTAAGAATACAAGGTCATGATGTCCACACAGAATATTATGTTAATGATGTTGGAAGACAAATGACTTTATTATTCCACAGTATTAGCAAATGCGAAGTATCAGGAGATATTACTAAGGATGAATTATACAAGGGTGAATATATTATTGATGCAGCAAGTGGAATAGAAAAAAAGTTTCCAAAATTTAAAGAAATATCCACATCTATTGGGGCGTCTGAGAAAAGAAAATGGATTTCAATTATTTGCCAATATATGATTGAGAACTATATTAAAAAAGATTTAGAACAACTCGGTATTCACTTCGATGAATGGTTTTATGAAACTAGCTTGTTTGAGAATATGAGGGTAAAAGAAATTTTAAAAAAATTAGAGGAAACTGGGCATAGTAAAAATCATGAAGGCGCATTAATGTTAAAAGCTGATGAACTGAGGCCTCTAATAAAATCTAATGGCGAACATACCTACCTTGCATCAGATTTAGCGTATCATGATTATAAATTATCAAAATATGATCTAGTAATAAATATTTGGGGCGCTGACCACCATGGTTATATTCCAAGAATTAAATATGGAATGGAGGCATTAGGTCATAACACTAAAAAACTTGATATACATCTTATTCAGTTTGCAAATCTCTATAGAGGTAAAGAAAAAATATCAATGTCTACAAGAAAGGGTAAATTTGTAACACTGAAGACTTTAGTAGATGAAATTGGGAATGATGCCATAAATTTTTTCTATTTAACTAAAAAGAAGGATCAGCACTTAGATTTTGACTTAAATGTTGCTATTGCTGAAGATAAAAACAATCCTGTCTACTATATACAATATGCGCATGCAAGAATTGAAAAAATATTAAATGAGGTAGGAAAATTAGAGCAGTATAAGTTTAATCCAGATAGTCTTAAAAATGATTTTGAAAAAAAACTTATCAGTTCCTTGAATAGTTTCTATGAAACCTGTGAAAAATCTATTACAGGATTACAACCACATGTAATGACTCATTATCTTCAAAAATTATCGCAAGATTTTCATAGCTATTATGCAAATGTGAAATTGCTAACAGAAAAAATTGATTATGATAAAATCTACCTTGTAGCTGCTGTCCAGAAAGTTATTAAATGTGGATTGGAACTTCTTAATATAAACGCACCTGAGAAAATGTAATATATGCAAAATAAAATAGCAATAGTTTATGATTTCGATGGAACTTTGACTCCAAAGACAATGCAAGAATATACTATCATCCCAAAACTTGGAATTAAATCAAAAAGTTTTTGGAGTTCAATCAAAAAAGAATCAATCTCCACTGGAGGTGAATTAATGATGGTATATATGAGACATTTGTTAGATGAAGCTAAAAAAAGAAATATTAAAATTTCTAAAAATATATTTCATAAAATGGGCAAAGATATTGTTTATTATAATGGTGTTGGGAAATGGTTTTCCAATATAAACAAGTATGTTGGAAGTTTGTCTAAAAATATTCAAATATCGCATTATATTATTTCCGCTGGTCATTTGGAGATTTTAGATGGAATTTCAATAAAAAAATATGTAAAGAGAATTTTTGCTTCTGAATATTTTTATGATAATAAAGGTTATGCAATTTTTCCAAAAACTGTAGTGACTGATACCACAAAAACACAGTATTTATTTAGAATTAATAAAGGCAAAGAAAACACCTCAGAAAGCATTAACACTCACATGCCAGAAAATAAACGGCCTATACCTTTCCATAATATGATTTATATTGGTGATGGGATGACAGACGTACCTAGTATGGCTCTAATTAAGAAGGAAGGGGGTCACTCAATTGCTGTATTTCAAAAGTCACAAAAAAAACAGTTAAAGACTTGTAAACAATTACTGAATGCAAAAAGAGTAGATTTTATTGCACAAGCTAATTACACAAAAGAAAGTGAATTATTCAAGAGAACATGTCTATTGCTGGGCTATATCGTTTCTAAAATTAAATATAATTTTGAATTAGAAAAATGCAGAAAAACAAAAGGTTGATCTAGTTTTCATCAACCAATGTTAGATTATTCTCCCTATCTAAGAATTTATATTCAAGTTTGACTACTGCAAATGAATCTTTAAAAAAATTAAGTACTGTTTTTGTATTAATATCTTTACAGCTATAGATATCAAGCTGAAATAGACCTGGATTATTTTCATCCCAAATATGCAATACAATATGGCTGGTTTCAATCAATGCCATGCAAGTAATTCCACGGTTACCTTTCTGATCAATATATGAGATGGATGGTCCATGCATAAGTTTCATATCAATTTTTTTAATCAAATTTTCCATCCATTCAAGCACTTTATGTAAGTCCTTCTTAGTTGGAGTATCAGAAACTTCTGCCCTGACAATTAGATGTTTGTGTTTTACATTCATTAGATATTAATTTTTGACAGAATATCATATTATGGGTTTTATGAAAAAAAAAATTGTATGTGAATATAACCCAGACACTAAATCTTCATTTTCTATTAGAGTTAAAAAGAGGCTCATAAGCAAAAAATCAAAGTATCAAACAATTGAAATATACCAATCTGACGACTTTGGCAATGTACTTATGATTGATGGTTGTTTTATGTTTACTGAGAAAGACCATCATTTCTATCATGGCAAATGTTCTGAATTAATAACAAGCAAAAAAGTTATAAAGAATATACTTATAATTGGAGGAGGAGATTTTGGATTAATAAAGCAACTAAGCGACAGGAAGAATATACAATCTATCACTCTAGTTGAAATAGACAAGGTAGTAACAGACTCCTGCAAAGATTATTTTCCTAATTTTTTTAATATTAAGAAAAGTTTTATGAAAAAAATTAACGTATTTTTTGACGACGGTTATGATTGGGTTAAAGATAATGATAAACAGTTTGATCTTGTAATCGTTGATACTACTGATCCTGTTGGTTGTGCAAAAAAACTTTTTACAAAAAAATTTTATAAATATGTTTTTAATATATTGAATATCAATGGTATCTATATACAACAATCTGGGTCACCGCTTATTCATCATAAAAAAATTATTGAGCCGATGATAAAAGATTTAGGTAATGTTGGGTTTAAAAACATAACAATTAATCCCTTTATAATGCCTTCATACCCTTTAGGAGTATGGTCTTTTATGAGGTGCGAAAGGCGCAGTAACTGAGGAGAGTTACCGCGCCAAAAGTACACTACTAGTACTATTTATCTTTTAGGGTAGACAGATGGACCTGATTCAACAGATTTACTGAATTCTGGATAGGCTTGTAAACCACATTCAGAAATATCTACTCCTTCACTTTCTTCATCTTCAGTTACTCTTAGACCCAAGGACATTTTAATAATCATCCAAAATATATAACTGACAATAAATGTCCATAAGAAGATAACTGCTGCTCCATATATTTGTGCAGTCAGTGTTCCGCTTGTAAAGGCAACTGCAAACAATCCCCAAATACCTGCTGTTCCATGAGCTGATATAGCTCCTACTGGATCATCAATTTTCATCTTATCCAATGTGATAATAGAAAATACAACGATTAGTCCGCCTACAAAACCAATCATGAGCGCAAGCCCAGGTGTTGGGGCTAAAGGCTCCGCAGTAATGGATACAAGGCCTGCTATAGCACCATTTAAAGCCATAGTTAAATCTGATCTACCAAACATTAATTTGGACAATATCAAAGAGCCCATGACTCCTCCAGCGGCTGCTAGATTGGTATTAACAAAGACCATTGAAACAGCATTAGCTTCTGCAACATTTGAAATGATTAATTCTGATCCACCATTAAATCCAACCCACCCGAGCCACAGGATGAAGGTGCCGAGTGTCGCTAGTGGGAGGTTTGCTCCAGGCATAGCGTTTACTTTTCCATCAGCACTATATTTTCCAGACCTTGATCCAAGTACCAAGACTCCTGCTAATGCAGCTGTAGCTCCACATAAATGGACTACACCAGATCCAGCAAAATCTGAAAAACCTGCTTCATCTAAGAAACCGCCACCCCATTTCCAATAACCCTGTATTGGATAAATAAAGGCTGTCATTATTACGCAAAACCAGAGAAAAGGCCAAAGCTTCATTCTCTCAGCAACTGCTCCAGATATAATCGAGCAGGAAGTTGCTACAAACACAACTTGAAAATAATGATCAGATATTCCTGAATAATAAATATCACCACCACTGGCCAGAACAGCCTCAGTGGTATGATCAGCTCCTAAGAAAAAAGTTAGTGCGGGAATAACACCCGAACCACTTCCAGGATACATTAAGTTGTATCCTACAATCATGTACATAATACAGGCTATAGAATACAGAGATATATTTTTAGTAAGTATTTCTGTGGTATTTTTGGCTCTTACAAGACCGGACTCCAACATCGTAAATCCAGCGGCCATCCACATGACAAACGCTCCCATTACTAGAAAATAAAATGTGTCTAGAGCGTAAGCCAGTTCAACAGCATGGGATGCTGTTGCAGCTATTTGTGCTTCCATTAAGGTTCTCCTAATTAATAATTATTTACTAACTAAAGAGCCTCGTTTCCTTTTTCTCCGGTTCTAACACGTACGGCTTCTTGAATTTCAAGAACAAAGATTTTTCCATCACCAATCTTGCCTGTGCTTGCTGTAGATGTGATCGTCTCAATTGTTTTATCAAGCAACCCATCTTCAACTCCAATCTCAAGTTTGATTTTTGGAAGAAAATCTACGACATATTCTGCACCACGATAAAGTTCAGTATGGCCCTTTTGTCTTCCAAAACCTTTAACCTCAGTAGCGGTAATACCTTGCACTCCGATTTGCGAAAGCGCCTCTCTTACCTCGTCAAGTTTAAATGGTTTTATTATTGCTATGACTAATTTCATTGATAAATCGTCCTCCTAAAAACTTAATAATACATCATTAAAAACTATATGACATTGATAGAAAAGCATATCCAGTTTCTTGATCGCTATTTTGTGTAGCGCCAGCTCCTCCATCATTATTACGTCCTATAGTTAAATCTACATCTGCTCCTGCAAATGCTGTTGAATATGTTAACTCGTGGGCCGCATAATGAATCGAACCACCAGTAAACGTTTGCCAGCTGTAACCAATTGAGTCAGATATTGGAACATTAACTTTGAAATGTCCATAATCAGAACTTGCATTTCCATTACCAGCTTTGTAATCACCGAATATTACACTATCAAATGAGAATAAACCAAAATCCATTCCAAAACTAACTTCTTCATAGTCTTGATCAAAATCATCAGTGTAGTAATATCCCATTACTCCTAAGTAAGAGGGTACACCAAACAAATTGAAGTTATACCCAGTATACAGATCTATTTCTAAACTAGGATCATGTAAGCTCGATGCACCAACATCAACCCACCATGTTCCTAAGTAAAAATTTCCTGCTTCATAATCAGCACCAAAATTGATAGCCGAATCATTTTGAAAAGCTCCTCTATACCAATAAGCGGTCATAAAACCAACATTATAGCTAATAGCGCTAGAGCTTCCTTGATCTCCTTTACCTTCACCTGTACCAGCTCCACCAGCGGATGCAGTTGTTGCTGTCGTTAACGACATTGTCAACAACAAGATACCTGCAAAAGTATTTTTAATTGTTTTCCCCATAATTTTCTCTCCTTACAGCGTTCCTCTATTATTTAAGTTTAAAGTTGGACGATTATCAACAATAAAAGCCCAGCTGCCATACACTATGCACAAACCATGCCAACCATCATATCTAAAAATAGTCTAGTGTTTTGATACAATGACATACTTAATAAAGTGTGTAAATATGTAATAAACATTGAAAACGTTGTAAATATTGCACTTTTTTAAACAAGTGCACTAAATACGTGCAAGGAGTACCATGCAGAGTTCTGATAGATTAATTGAATTAGTAGAAAAACTGAGTTCTTTGATTCCAGAGGGGAGCCAGGAGTTTAAAGATGATGTAAAAAATAACATTAAAGTTTTGTTAGAGGATTATCTGAGGAAGCTAAAATTAGTCTCTAGAGAAGAATTTGATATTCAAAAGGAAGTATTGCTCAAAACAAGGCTAAAAATTGAAGAGCTAGAAAAAAAACTGAACAACTAATTTGATTCTTCAATCATATAATCAACAGCGGCCTTAACCTCTGCATCAGTGAGAGAAGGCATACCACCTTTAGCTGGCATAACTCCAACTCCGTTTATAGCTTGTTCATATAAATGCTCTATACCTTCAGAGATTCTGCTTTCCCACTGATCTTTGTTGCCAGTTATAGGGGCACCAGCTGCGCCACTAGAATGACAGGCAAGGCAAACAGCATTATAAACCTGCTCTCCAGATTTAGTTTCATGGTTAGCAGCAATTTTAATTTTACTCTCAATGCTTGGATTACTGGCTAAATTAATTTTGCCAACGGGTTCGGTGCGTTTGTCTATTAATTTAGTTATTTCTTTTTTATGGTTTTCCACATGACTTTGAGAATGATTGTCAAATACATTGGATAAATATGCTATTAAAATTAATAAAAAAAGTATTATGAGAAAAAGTATACTTACAATTTTATAAAATTCACCGTTCGACTCTTTTTTTTCCATTAATATAATTATCCTTGATTATTTTCCTTTTCGGTAGATTATACTAAAAGAAATAAAAAAAACATCTATAATTTGCGTCTGTAGCTCAGTTGGATAGAGCGTTGGCTTCCGAAGCCAAAGGTCAGAAGTTCAAGTCTTCTCAGGCGCTAATTTTTATTGCTTAATCTCTCGGCAGCAATAACAGTATTTTCTATCAAAGCACAAACGGTCATGGGACCAACTCCGCCAGGTACGGGTGTGATGGCAGAAACCTTATTTTGAGCTGACTCAAAATCCACATCTCCACAAAGTTTTCCATCGACATTATGGATTCCAACATCAATAACGATACTGCCCATAGGAATTTGATCGCCA
The DNA here is from genome assembly GCA_002701705.1 of Gammaproteobacteria bacterium. GTDB lineage: Bacteria > Pseudomonadota > Gammaproteobacteria. The sequence goes on along the minus strand of NZWU01000006.1, from coordinate 3,975 downwards.
TGTATAAATTTTGGAACTCCAACGGCCACGATGATGACATCTGCATCTGATAATTTTGCAGTGAGGTCTTTGGTCCTAGAATGACACATGGTTACAGTTGCATGTTTCTGTTGACAAAGTATTGATACAGGTTTACCAACAATATTGGACCTTCCTATAACGGTAACATTTTTTCCTTTTAAATCAGTATTTACGGATTCCAATAACAACATAATTCCTTTAGGTGTGCACGACACTAATGTTTCTTCTCCAAGAAAAAGTTTGCCGACATTTGTAGGAGTAAAACCATCTACGTCTTTAGACGGATCAATACTATTGAGTATTTTAGTCACAGAAATATGATCAGGCAATGGTAGTTGAACAATAATACCGTGTATATCCGAGTCTTTATTAATTTTTATAATTTCATCAAGAACCTCTTGTTCCGGTGCAGTCTCTGAAAATTTTCTCACCTCTGATTTTATGCCAGCTTTAGCTGCAAATTTCTCTTTTTGTCGGACATAGCTTGCAGAAGCTTGTACATCTCCAACTAAAATAACCACAAGTGTCGGAATAACGCCTTTCAATTTGAGGTCATCTACTTTAGGTTTAATATTTGTTATAAGAATTTTTTCAGCAACATCTTTTCCACTTATAATTTTTGCCATGAGTGCTCTCCTTAATTACCTCAAATTAACTCTTTCTTTTTCAACTAAAAAATTCACAACATCATATAATTCTTCATAAGAACTAACAAACGAACCGCTAGTTAGATACTTACCATTTATAATGATAGTTGGCACTGATGTTATTTGATATTGTCGTGCTAACTTATTTGCTTTTTTGATACGTATTTCAGTGCCAAAAGAATCAAAATTTTTGGAAAAGGATGAACCATCAAATCCTTCGGAATCAATAAAATCAACTAGGGTAGATTTAGTATCAAGACGGTTGCCATTAATATGTATTTCTTCGAAAATTTTTGAATGTAGATTATTATCTATATTCATTTGCTGCATAGAAAAAAATGCTTTTGCATGATTAACCCAAGATTCTTTTAGCGCAAGTGGTAATTTTATTAAGACAGTATCTTGGTTTAAGTTAGATTCAATTTTCACAATTGTTGGTTCAATATTGAAGCAATGAGGACATCCGTACCAAAAAAATTCATATATTACAATTTTGTCATGTTCTGTTTGGGGTGAATTAGAAATTTGAACATATTTTTGAGAATCATTTTCCGCATATGTTGGATTAGCAAAAAATAGCAGCATAATGACAGTTACCAATATATTTTTTCTCATCAATACAGCCCCTGGATGTATTCTGCCACAGACCTTATTTCGTCATCAGTCATTCTATGGGCTACATTACGCATCATTTTATTGGGATCATTGGATCTGGCACCTGAACGGAAATTTTTTAGCTGTTGTTCTATATATAGGGCATGTTGACCAGAAAGTACTGGTATTCCTGCGGGTAAATTACCTTGTCCATTGGGACCATGACAAGCTATGCAAGCTTGTATTTTATATTTTAAATTACCTCCACGATAAATACTCTGACCTTTCACAAGATATTCATCTTTTGTTAAACCAACTGATTTATCCAATGATGAATAGTACATCGCAAGGCTTTCAATATCATCATCAGATAGAGTTATGGTTATACCATACATAACTGGATTGTTTCTTTTGCCATTCTGCCCTTTTCTAAATTCCAACATTTGTGATTTTAAATATTGCAGATGCTGCCCAGCTAAATTTGGCCAGATTGGGCTGACACTAATCCCATTTTCTCCATGACAAGCAACACATGTAACACTCTTTTCTTTCCCTTTATTGATATCAGCAGATAAAATACCATCAGAGAAAATCAACGATATCATAACCAATAATTGTATTAACGATTTTTTCATTTTTTTATAATTTGATGCGTTCTTCTCTGGACATCATTATATCTTATCAAGGGGATTCTTCAAATCTAATGTGCTTTTCCCCAATTGTGGTTTACTCCAATTTCCACTATCAAAGGTATACTTAATTTGAAACATTCAGACATTATCTCATCTATTTTCTGCTTCGCTTCTTCAACAAAATCATCTTTGATTTCAAACACAAGCTCATCATGTACTTGCATAATAATTTTTACAGGGGAATTAGATTTTTGTATCCACTTATCAATGTTAATCATGGCGATTTTGATTATATCTGCTGCTGTCCCTTGAATTGGTGCGTTAATGGCTGTTCTTTCAGCTGCACTTCGTATTTGAAAATTTGTGTGGTTAATGTTTGGTACAAAAATCTTCCTTCCTAACATTGTTTCAATATATCCATTTTTTTTCGTTAATATTTTAGATTTTTCCATAAATTTTTTTATACCATTATATTTTTGAAAATATGTTTCAATATATTCTTTTGCAGCATTATTATCAATGTGCAACTGTTTTGCTAACCCATAAGATGATATCCCATAGATAAGACCAAAATTGATTGTCTTTGCTGCTCTTCTTTGGTCATCACTTGGTTTTGTTTTAAGTTCAAAAATTTCCTTTGCTGTTGATTCATGTACATCTTCATTTCTTAAAAAACTCTTAGTTAAATTCTTGTCTTTAGATAAGTGCGCCATTACCCTTAATTCTATTTGTGAGTAGTCAGCTGAAACAATTTTGCAATTTTTTTCAGCAATAAACGCAGACCTTATTTTTTTTCCATCTTCTGTTCTTATTGGGATATTTTGTAAGTTTGGATCAGTAGATGATAATCTTCCTGTTATAGTAACAGCCTGATGGTATGAAGTATGTAACCTGCCTGTTTTTGGGTTTATCTGTTCACCCAACCTATTTGTATAAGTATTTATTAATTTCATTAAATTTCTATACTGCAAAATAAGTTTTGGTATTTTATGATCTAAAGATAATTCTTGAAGTACATCTTCATTTGTAGATGGCTTACCTTTTGGTGTTTTCTTTAATATCGGAAGTTTCAAAATATCATAAAAAACTTCCTGAAGTTGCTTTGTTGATCCAATATTAAATACTTTTCCTGAAAGTTTATAGACATCTTTTTCAACTTTTAATGCTTTAGCTTTCAGATGTTTATTTTGTGATTGAAGATTTTTTTTATCTATTAAAACCCCATTATTTTCAATTCTTGCAAGAACACCAATAAGTGGTTTCTCTACAGTATCATACAATTTTTTCTGCTTATCACTGCTATTCATTTTGTCATTAAAATAATCATATAAACGATAAGTTATATCAGCATCTTCGCAAGCATATTCCGCTGCTGTTTCTACATCAATTTCTGAGAAGTTTTTTTGTTTTACCCCTTTACCAACAACATCCTCATATTCTATAACCTTATGATTTAAATATTTCTGACTGAGCGTAGATAGATTATGTCTTCCAGAAGAATTGTAAACATATGACAAAACCATTGTATCTTCAACATTAGATGCAATATTTATATTATATTTATGAAGTACATTCACGTCATATTTTATATTTTGCCCTATAATTGTATTTTTTTTATTTTCTAATAGGTTTTTTAGTTTTTTAAAAAAATCAGGTGTGGCTTTAATATTTCGGCTACTATCTTCATGATTTATTGGTATGTAAAAAGCATTAAAGGGTTCAGTAGAAAATGATATCCCTACTAATTCTGCATCTATGTAATCAAGAGAAGTAGTCTCGGTATCGAAAGAAAAAAAACTTTTTTTATTTAAACTTTCTAATAGTTCTTCAAAATCATTTTTATCAGATATAATTTTATAAGATGTTTCATATTTATCATTGATGTTTGTATCTATTTTCAGTGAACTCGCAATATTTTTTAATTCATAATTGGCAGCTAACTCAGAGAGTCTCTCTTCATCTCTGTCATTAATTTTATATACATTTAAATTTGTATCTATATCAACATCGAGTTTGAGCTGGATTAATTTTCTAGAAGTTTCAATAAAATTTAGGAAGTTGTTTAAATTTTCTTTTAGTTT
>NZWU01000005.1 GCA_002701705.1 Gammaproteobacteria bacterium | reverse complement strand
TGTAGCAGTCGATTCACTTATTGGTAACACACCTTCAAAAAAAATAGTAATAGAGCAATTTCTAGTTGGTACAGAACTATCTGCTATTTATATCTGTAATTATAAAGTCGAAGATGATGTGATAGGTCTTCCATGGATTAAAGATTATAAATCTAGAGATGAATATAATTCTGGGCCTAATACTGGAGGTATGGGAACTGTCAGCCATCCTTTAAACTTTGAAAATAAAAATTTTATTTTTAAATTGAATTTAGAAATAGAAAATATACTTAAAACAACAATCACTTCTATTAATAAAAAATTCAAATCTAACTATTTGGGGTTTTTATATATTGGTTTAATGATTAACAAAGAAGGGAATGCAAATGTCCTTGAATATAATTGTAGGCTTGGTGATCCTGAAGCTCAAAATATCATGATGATCCTGGATTTTAAAGACATTGATTTGTTAGATTTAATTTTAGAAGAGTCAGACCCAAATACCAGTGAATTGGTGAACGATATCAATAAACAATCTTTAATCACTGATGAATCAGTTTATTGTTGCAATATTGTTTTAGCTGCACAGGGTTACCCAGGTCAATTTAAAAAAGATTTCTTTTTGGACCTCTCTGAAGTGATTGAAAATGATTTCATCAAAATTTTTCATGCTGGCACAATAGCTGATAATGGGAAAGTTAAAGTTACAGGCGGGAGAATCTTAACAATAAATGTGATTGCAAAAGATAAAGCCACCGCTATTGATATTGCTTATGAAAATATAAAAAAAATTAAAGCTTATGAAGATAAGGATTTTCAAAAAGAGAATGGTGATTTAATATTTTATCGAGAAGATATAGGGAATTAACTATCTTTTCATTGACTCAAAGAACTCTGAATTTGTCTTTGATGTCTGTAATTTTCCTAGCATAAATTCCATAGCGTCAAGTTCATCCATTGAATGAAGCACTTTTCGCAATATCCATATTTTTTGAAGTTCCTCTGGAGTTGTCAGTAATTCTTCTCTCCTTGTTCCTGATCTATTGATGTTAATAGCTGGATAAATTCTTTTTTCTGCAATTCTTCTGTCTAGATGAATCTCCATGTTTCCTGTTCCCTTAAATTCCTCATAAATTACCTCATCCATTTTGGAACCCGTATCAATTAAAGCTGTTGCTAAAATTGTTAGGCTTCCCCCTTCTTCTACATTTCGTGCTGCACCAAAGAATTTTTTTGGTTTAGTTAAGGCATTGGCATCTACACCACCTGTTAGTACTTTTCCAGATGAAGGCGCCATGGTATTGTAAGCTCTTGCAAGTCTAGTTATTGAATCCAATAGTATGACAACATCTTTTTTATGCTCAACAAGTCTTTTTGCTTTTTCTATAACCATTTCAGCAACCTGAATATGTCTATGTGCAGGTTCATCAAATGTACTTGCTACAACTTCACCTTTTACCATTCTTGACATCTCTGTCACTTCTTCAGGTCTTTCATCAATTAGGAGGACTATTAAAATACAATCAGGATTATTTGTAGTTAAGCTTTGGGCAATATTTTGTAGCATTATTGTCTTCCCTGCTTTTGGGGGAGAAATGATTAATCCTCTCTGACCTTTTCCTATAGGGGATGCGATATCAATTAATCTTGCAGCTATATCTTCGCTGCTTCCATTCCCACGTTCCAATCTTAACCTGTCATTGGCATGCAATGGTGTGAGATTTTCAAATAAAATTTTATTCTTTGAATTTTCAGAGTCATCATGATTAACACCATCGACTTTCAACAATGCAAAATATCTTTCTCCTTCTTTTGGAGGTCTAATTTTTCCCAAAATGGTATCACCTGTTCTAAGTGAAAATTTGCGTATCTGGCTTGGAGACACATATATATCATCAGGGCCAGCTAAGTAGGAACTTCCTGATGATCTTAAAAAACCAAAGCCATCCTGAAGTATTTCTAAAACACCTCCTCCAGAGATATCTTCGCCACTAGATGAATGGTTTTTTAAGATAGTAAAAATCACATCCTGTTTTCTGAGACGACCAACATTTTCCGCTCCCATTCCTTCAGCAATTTGTACTAATTCTTGTATTGGTTTTTCTTTAAGTTCAGTTAAGTTCATAGTTTGTTAGTTTGTTAGTTTGTTAGTTTAAAATTTTACAAAAATAAAAAGTTTTTCGAAATCATATGTTGCTGTCTAGGAATGATGTAAGTTCTGATTTTGTTAGTAGACCAACTTTGGTATCTTTCTTAGCTCCATCTTTAAAAATCATTAATGTCGGAATCCCTCTTATTCCAAATTCCCTTGTAGTGTTTGCATTATCATCAACATTAATTTTAGCAAATTTAATCTTTCCTTTATAATCACTAGAGGTCTCATCAACAATCGGTCCTAATGACTTACAAGGACCACACCACTCTGCCCAAAAATCTAAGAGTACTGGTATATCTGATTGAAGAACCTCTTCTTCAAAAGAAGCATCTGTTACTTCTATAACATTGCTCATTAAAAAATTTCCTCCAAGTATTACGAATTTGTTTTCAAAATGAAAAAGAAAATGTTGAAATGATTATGGGTACAATTATAGATAGTTTTAAAAATATATCAAGCTTTTTAAATGAGACTCATATTGATATTAAATGAGGCTCATATTAAGAACACCTTCCATTTTTTCTGCCATCTCAGATTTACCGGTTCTACTGTCTCCAACACTTGCGACAGTGATGTTAACTTCATTCACTCCCTCCGGCATTTGTTTCCTTTTATCTACAGCAGTCTTTTTAATCAGACTAATCATATCTTTTGCTGCTCTCTCCGGTCCTTGATGTTCCACTAAATCACGATCATTGAACCCACACTTGGTCAGTTTAGCATCTGTATTTTTTTCATAAACACCAGCCATCAGCATACTATGAGCAACTCCTATTTTCATATGTCCTGCTTCAACTCTTTTTTTAATGCTATCAAAGAATTTTTTTTCAATTTTTTCAAATTTCTGACAAAGATCTTTGTGTTCTGGTAAGTCCTTCCAGTCTTTATCTTTCAGTAGAGGGAATGGGTTTGCCCAATAACTTATTTCAACTTTCCCTCTATGGGTTTGCGTGCTACCTGCAGCTACTCTAGCCCCTTTTCTAAAATGATCCAATGCTTCATCAACATCCATATTTACATTCATACAATCATTCCCTGGCGCAATGAGATCATAATTATTTAGATAGAGTAAAATATCTAGTTCTGAACCAGTGGATACTTCAGCGTAGTCTGTAACTGGAACAATTTGTCTAGCATTCGTGCCAGAATGCTTGTTATAACCAATTTCTCTACCTTCCATTTGCATTTTTGCATGTTCACTAAATCCATCCAAACATGCAAAAGCACCTGTTTCAGTACCAAAAAAATATGGTACGGAGCCAGCATACTGGGTCATGGTTTTTTTATTTCCATTTTGTAAAGAAGCTCTCCCCATATCATCTGCCTTAATGAAAGAATCAAAAATATAGGGTTCATTGGTTTTAGTATCAAATCTAACTGCGTATCTTGTACACCCACAATGAAGAGGTAGTTCGTCGTTTAAAATACATAAAACATTGTGGAGTGTAAGTACAGGTTTTTTTCCATATCCAAAATATTTACAATCATCTATATTAGGTATTAGACCAACAAGAATATTATCTTTCTTATCATAAAAATAACCTAAGTCATCCATTGTAGAATGTGGACATCCAAAAATAAAAATACCATCAGGTTTTTTATTCGCTAAATTTTTTACATTTGAAAAAGGAAAAAGATTTAATAAGCCAGGTTCCATTTCAATGCAACCTCTTGACTTATGAATGTAAGCTATTATATTCCATTTGCCAACCTCGAATGGTATTGCTACATATTCCTCGGGATTAAATTTTTTATTTTTGTATGGGTTATGATCAAGTGCAAAAAAAGGAAATGCTCTTTTGTTTGCATGTGTTGTATAATGCACTCCTGTTCTCATATCTGCAGTAGTTGTTATAGGGACATGGCTAAGGTTTGAGTACGTACTAGGCAAATCAATATAATGTCCAGAAATTTCACCACATGTTACGTTTGGATGACATTCCAATCCTTGGGTTCTCCTAACCCCTTCATTAAAGCCCACTCTTATTAATAAAATTCTACGTAATTCAAGGATTAAGTCAGATAATTTGTGAGCTTTTGTTGTTATCTTATCTTTTATTGATTCTGTTGTTTCATTTTTTTCCAAAATTTCATTATGTAGTCTAACTAATCTTGTATAGGATTTAGTTCTATAGTGGTGAAATGCTCCATCAAAAAATCTAACACTTTGTCGATGCTGCATCAGTTCATCACCCGAAAAAGGTGTTGCGCCTTCCAATATATCTATAAAGGTCTTAGGTCTAATTGATTTTATATACTTTATTTTGTGTAGAGCTTCCTCTTTTTGATCAGTATCCTTCCTTAATTCAAGCTCTTTGGTAAATTGTTTTTTATAAATCTCCAAATACTGAGCAAAAGCTTTACTTTTTAATAGTTGTAAAGGCGTCTCACATCCATCTCTAATTTCAAGAATCTCTTCCATAGCTAATTCATTCCAAAAAGTTTTTTAAATCCAATCTTAAAAACATTGATTATTCCAGTATAATGTTTCTTTGATATACAAGATTGATGAATTATAATATTACTCTTTTATATCATCAATGAAAATATAGATAAAAATTTATGGATTTTTTATGAAAAATTTGATAGGACCTCATGGATCAGAGGTATTATTACCCTTATATATCAAGGATAATGATGTCAGACAGGGTCTAATACAAGAATCGAAATCCCTCAAGAAAATTACGCTTAATTCTTCAGCTGCATCAATTGCTGTGATGTTAGGAGCTGGTTATTTCACACCTTTATCTGGTTATATGGATAAAAAGAATGCTATTAGTGTTGCTAAATCTATGATAACGAAGGATGGTTTGTTTTGGCCTGTTCCAATTATGAATTTATGTCAATGTGTTGCAGGTATTGAAGTTGGGGATAGTATAGCTCTTCTAGATCCAAATATAGATGGAAATCCTCCATTGGCAATCCAAAAAATAGAATCAATAGAAGAATTATCTGATGATGAAATTAATGAAATTGCAAAAAATGTATTTGGAACTAATGATGCTAATCATCCAGGCGTAGAAAATTTCCTTTCCTGTGGTAAATTTTTGGTAGCAGGAGATATACAAGTATTAAATTACAGCTACTTCCCAGAAGAATTCCCAAACACGTTTGCAACCGCTGTAGAAATTAGACAGAAACTTGAAAATTTAGGATGGTCTAAGACTGTTGCTTTTCAAACTAGAAATCCAATGCACCGTGCTCATGAGGAATTATGTAAAATGGCTTTGTCAGGAATTAAAGCGGATGGCGTGCTTATTCACATGACATTGGGAAAATTAAAAGAAGGTGATATACCAGGTGATGTTAGAGATAAAGCGATTAGAAAAATGGTTGAACTATATTTTCCTCCAAATACAGCAATAATCTCTGGATTTGGGTTTGATATGCTTTATGCAGGTCCGAGAGAGGCCCTACTTCATGCTACATTTAGGCAAAATTGTGGTTGTTCACACCTAATTATTGGGAGAGATCATGCGGGTGTAGGTGATTATTATGGAGCATTTGATGCGCAAAAAATTTTTGATAATCCAATAGTTAAAAAATCATTAAATATTCAAATTTTTGCTGCTGACCACACTGCATACTCAAAAAAACTTAAAAAAGTTGTGATGATGAGGGACGTAAAAAACCATGCTAAAGAGGATTTCGTTCTTCTCTCTGGAACAAAAGTAAGAGAAATGCTTTCAAACGGACAAGAATTACCATTAGAATTTGCTAGAAAGGAGGTTGCCGAAATACTTATGGATTACTATCAATCTAGATAAAATTTTGTATTTTTCTAAATAATTAATTCCTAATATAGTCATAATCTATTATAATCGCATGAGAAAGAAAGACAGAATACTGTACAAATCAGGGTAATAATAAATAAGGGAGAAATAAAACAGTATGTTTAGTATCAATCCATTTTCAGAACTTTCGGGGTTTATCCCATCCATTGCAATGCAGATTTTTGTTATTGTAATGATTATCTTGGTAGTAGGTGGAACAATACTTGATATGATTCATAAGAAGAATGTTAAGTACTTTTTCGAAAATGCGAAAAAAGCAAAAGAAGCAGCAACTAAAACTGTTAGTGCTGGAGAAAAAGCAACTATTATACTAAAAACTGTTGCATCAGATATTCTAACGTCATCGGAATTTTGTACTATACAGCGTCGATTTGCACATCTGCTTGGAATGTATGGGACTATAATATTCTGGATAACTTCAGCAATTATGATTTTTAACTATTCAACACCATCATCAGTTACACCAACAATGATACCTATGTTATGGCATGTTGGAGCTATGATGACTTGTATTGGCACTCTCTGGTTTTGGTTTGTTATTAGGGTTAATGTTTCTGCAGAAGGCAATCCATGGTATCAGGTAATTTTTGCGGATTTATTTGTTTTATCACTCTTTGCAACACAAGTAACTGCACTTCTTTGGTCTTATTTACAAGCAACAGGTGCAACAGGATGGGATAGTTTGTTTTTAGTTTTGTTTATTCTTTCTAATATTGTGTTATTTGGTGGGGTATATTGGTCAAAATTTGCCCATATGTTTTACAAGCCAGGGGCAGCAATACAAAAACATTTAGCTGAAGCAGATGGTTCTAATAGCAATTTACCAGAACCTGCTGATAAACCTAAACAGTTTGGTCTTGGTATAAGGCGCGAGGACCCTTCAAACTACTGATGAATTTTAATGATTAAAAAACTAAAAAATAAATTAAGGAGAAAATGATATGCCAACTTTTGTATACATGACTCGTTGTGATGGCTGTGGAATGTGCGTAGATATCTGTCCATCTGATATAATGCACATCGATCCAAAATTACGACGTGCTGTCAATATTGAACCTAATATGTGTTGGGAATGTTATTCGTGTGTAAAAGCATGTGATCAAAATGCAATAGATGCCCGTGGTTATGCAGATTTTGCACCTCTAGGTCATAGTGTTCGTGTACTTCGTGAAGAAGAAAAAGGAACAATTTCTTGGAAAATTAAATTTAGAAATGGTACTGAAAAAAACTTTCAATCCCCTATAACAACCAAACCATGGGGAGAATGTATACCAAAACTTGCAGATGAAAATAAACCGAATCAAGAAATCATGGATTCCCAATTACTTTATAACGAGCCAAAATACCTGAAAACCGGAGATGTAAAAACAGGAGACGATGGTTTGCCAGAAATGAATAAAGTTGGAAAATTAAAACAAGGAGTGTATTACTAATGGGTATCAAAACTGTTTCCGTAGATTGTGACATTCTTATTGTTGGGGGTGGAATGGCTGGTACTGGAGCCACATTTGAATCGAGATATTGGGGTAAGGATATGAAAATTATCTGTGTCGAAAAAGCCAATATTGACCGAAGTGGAGCGGTAGCTCAAGGCCTTTATGCAATTAACACTTATATGGGTATGCAATGGGGTGAAAATCAGCCTGAAGACCATGTTCGTTATGCACGAAATGATTTAATGGGTATGGTACGTGAAGACCTTGCATATGATATGGCACGCCATGTTGACTCTGCAGTGCATATGTTTGAAGAGTGGGGCTTACCCATGATGCGTAACAAAGAGACTGGTCAGTATCAGCGTGAAGGTAAATGGCAAATTATGATTCATGGCGAGAGTTATAAACCAATTGTTGCTGAAGCTGCTAAAAAATCTGCCGATAAAATTTATAACAGAGTCATGATAACTCATCTCTTGATGGATGAAAATGAAGAGAATAGAGTTGGCGGTGCATGTGGTTTCAACATGCGTACAGGGGATTTTTATGTTTTTCGCGCTAAAGCAGTAATTTGTGCAGCAGGAGGTGCTTCACATATTTTTAAACCACGCTCTACTGGAGAAGGTATGGGGCGCACATGGTATGCACCATGGAGTAATGGCTCTGCATACGCATTACCAATTGCTATTGGCGCTAAAATGACTCAAATGGAAAACCGTATCGTACTGACACGTTTTAAAGACGGTTATGGCCCAGTTGGTGCATACTTTTTACACCTTAAAACTTATACTCAAAATGGTGCTGGGGAAGACTATGAGAAAAGATGGTATGAGAATACTAAAGCGATGGTAGGCGAATATATTGATCATCATCCAGTGCCAACATGTCTACGTAACCATGCTTTTATACAAGAGACTATTGCAGGTGGTGGCCCTATACGTATGGTCACGACGGAAGCTTTCCAAGATCCTCATTTAGAAGAGATTGGATGGGAAAACTTCTTAGGTATGACTATTGGGCAAGCTGTTGTTTGGGCATCACAAGATATTGACCCAAAATATCAAAATCCTGAACTGACTACTTCAGAACCTTATGTTATGGGTTCACATGCTACCTGTTCTGGAGCTTGGTGTAGTGGCCCAGAAGATCTTTCTCCTCCGGAGTATTTTTGGGGCTACAATAGAATGATGACAGTTGACGGATTGTTTGCTGCCGGTGATGCAGCGGGCGGTACTGCTCATGCATTTTCTTCAGGTTCGTTTACTGAAGGTAGACTTTGTGCAAAAGCTGCAGTCAAATATGTAAACGACAAGAAAGCAGAGAACATTAAAGTTTCAGATGAGCAGTGTGAAAAATTTAAAGAGGATGTATACAAACCACTAGAAAACTATACTGTTGGTAGTAATGAAATTACAGGTGGTACCGTATCGCCAAGCTATCTATTGCCTATGCAAGGTTTACAACGTCTCCAAAAAATTATGGACGACTATTGTGGAGGCATTGGTACACATTATATGACCAATGGAAATATGCTTAAACGCGGTATAGAATTATTAGATACTCTGACAGAGGACCTTGAGCATATTGGAGCTGAAGACTATCATCAACTTATGAGAACCTGGGAATTAAAACACCGAGTATTAGTTTCACAATGTGTAGCAGAACATACATTATTCCGTGAGGAAACACGTTGGCCAGGTTATTATTATAGAGGAGATCATTTAAAATTAGATGACGAAAATTGGCACTGCTTAACTGTATCAAGAAGAGATCCTAAAACTGGTAAGTTTACTTTAGAAAAGGTGCCTGTTTATCATATTGTAG
>NZWU01000004.1 GCA_002701705.1 Gammaproteobacteria bacterium | reverse complement strand
TGAATGACGATGGAACAATGGCGCGTAAAAAAGACCTTATTACTTTTTCAAAAAGAAATAAATTAAAAATTGGTACAATTGAAGACTTAATTAAATATCGTATAGAAAATGAGAAAACAGTGAGACGTGTAGATGAATTTGAAATAACAACTGAATATGGTAAATTTTATTCTATTTTTTATGAAGACATACTTACATCACAGATTCATTTAGTTTTAATTAAAGGAAAAATAATAAAAGGTGAGCCTACGCTAGTAAGAGTTCATGTGCAAAATATTTTAACTGATACAGTTAAAATCTCTCCTATGAGAGGTTGGCCTCTAGAAGATGCTTTGAAAAAAATTTCTAAATCAAATCAAGGTGCTGCAGTAATAATTACTAAAAATAGTTCAGTAGAATCAATTAATATTGCAAAAAACTATATCATTAATAATAAGAATAAAAAAAATAGCAAGCGTGATGAGCAACGAACTATTGGTATTGGTGCACAAATCCTAAAAGATATAGGTGTTAAAAAAATGACTTTAATGAGTGCACCTAAAATTTATCATGGCATCAGTGCTTTTGGGTTAGATGTAATTAAATATGTGAGAAAATAAGTGAAAACAGAAAAAATTGATAAAAAAAAACTCATTGAAAGTTCAATAAAAATTGAAGAATGCAAAGGAAGTCAAATACTCATTTTAAAAAGCCAATATAATAATTTACTAACTACTAGTATTTGTAATGGAGCGCTTAATGAATTGATAGTTCTGGGAATCAACCAAGGCATGATTCGAGTAAAAACTATTCCTGGAGGTGCATTTGAACTTCCTCTTGCAACAAAAAGATTTATAACTCAAATAAAACCAGAAATTGTAATTGTTATTGGCTGTATTATTAAAGGAGAGACTAAACATTATGAATTCCTTGCTGCAACTGTTATGAATGCTCTAAGAAATATAAGTTTTGAGACTGATACCCCAATTATAAATGGTGTCTTAACTACAGAGACAATTGAGCAGGCTGTAGCAAGAGCAGGAAAAGAGTTAAACAAAGGTAAAGATTTTGCAAGAACCGCAAATGACTTGCAGGATTATTATCTTGAGGTATAAATTAATAAATGAATAACAAGGAAAGAACTCTAGCGCGTGAGAATATAGTAAAAATCCTTTATCAGAAAGATATTAACCAAAATGACTTAACAACTATAATTAGTACATTTGTAGAAAAAAGAAAATTTGATAATACCTACTTTAATGATTTGCTAAAGTTACTTGATATTAAGATGAATGAAATTGATAATTTTATTCAAAAAAATGCAAACATAACAGAATTCGAAGCATCTGTTATTGATAGGTCTATATTGAGATTATCTGTATGTGAGTTTCTATTTCGAAAAGACGTACCAAAAAAAGTCATTATGGATGAGAGTATAAAAATTGCAAAAAAATTTTCTTCTGAACAATCATTTAAATTTATAAATAAAATTCTTGATCAACTATTAACATCAAATCATGAAAATTAAAAACGAGAATGATTTATTAAAATATATTCAAAAAACAATCTGTACAAATTCGCCGAATATTATTAAAAGTATTGGAGACGATTGTGCTGTTTTAAAAATCAATAAAAATAAATGTCTTGTAATAACAACGGATACATGTTTAGAAGGACCTCATTTTACATCTGATTATTTACCCAATGAAATTGGGTACAAGTCATTGGCAACGAATCTTAGTGATATTGCCGCAATGGGATGTACTCCCAAGTATATACTTATGTCTTTAACTCTACCAAAGCTAGAAAATGAATGGATCAAGTCATTTTACAAAGGTGTTAAAAAATTAGTATCTAAACATAAACTTACTTTAATTGGTGGGGATACAAACCGTGGGCCATTAAACATTTCTATTCAAGTTATCGGAATTAATAAGAATAAAATTTTATATAGAAACGGAGCTAGAATTAATGATGATATCTATGTTACAGGCACGTTGGGGTCTGCAAGAGCAGCATTAATGTTAGCAAAAACAAATAAATTTAAAAAAGAAATCAAATTTTTTAGTAAATTCTTAAAAATGCCACAGCCAAGGATTGAAATTGGAGAGAGAATTAGTAATATTGCAAACTCATGTATTGATATCTCTGATGGCTTAATGAAAGATCTTCGAAGCATCTTAGATAGTAGTAAATTAGGAGCTTCAATTGATTTAGAAAAATTACCAGTCCACCCATTAATAAGAAAAATAATTAATCCTAAAAAATACTATGAATGCATATTAGGTGGAGGTGAAGATTATGAATTATGCTTTACAGCGCCCAGAAAATCTAGGCCCACAATACAAAAGATATCTTTAGCTACAAGGATAAGAATTACTTTAATTGGAAAAACAACAAAAGAAAATATGTCATTTTTAAATAATGGCAGATTACAGAAATTTAACTTTAAAGGATTTGACCATTTTGCATAGCTTTATTGATAGAATTACTATTTTTATTACAAGTGGGTTTGGTATAGGTTACATTAGTTACGCTCAAGGAACATTTGGAACCATCCTTGGCTTAATATTAATAATATTGTTAACGAGCCTTTCTGTAAAAATTACAATAATATTTTTAATTTTTTTTACAATCTTTGGGATTATACTTTGTGAAAGAGCAAATAAAATTTATAAAAAAAATGACTCCGGACATATTGTGCTTGATGAGATTATAGGTATCTTTGTTGCAACATATAATATTCAATTATCTTTTAATAATTTTTTTATATGCTTTCTACTATTTAGATTATTTGATATTTTAAAGCCTTTCCCAATTTCCTTAATCGATCAAAAATTAAAGAATGGCTATGGTATTGTTTTAGATGATGTAGTAGCTGGAATTTTTACTAATATTTTATTTACTATAATTTCAGTTTATTTATTAAATAACTTATAGCCAAAATATTTTAAAAATTCAACAACCTTCGTCAATGGTAAACCAATAATAGATGTTGGATCAGGTCCATGCATTTTTTTAACTAGGCCAATTCCCATACCTTCAATTCTTATACTTGCTGCACAATTTAACATAGTTTCATTTTTAATATAATAATTTATTTCTTTTGATGTTAGCTTTTTCATAAGTACGTTATAGTTTACAACTGCAGATAGACTTTTATTTGTTGTGGTGTCAATAACACACACTCCAGTTTTGAATATAACCATTTTGTTTGAAATGAATCTCAATTGTTTTTTTGCATTTTTAATCGTATTTGGTTTGCCTAGAATTTTTGTTCCCACAACTGCAACTTCATCCGAGCCTATAATTATTGCGCCTTTATATCTTTTAGCCACAGACATTGCTTTTTCTTTAGAAAGTCTTTTTACATACATAGTCGGAGACTCTGATTTTAACCTTTTCTCATCTATATTTGGCGAGATAGAAGAAAAGCTTATTTTGAGTTGTCTAAGAAGTCTTTTTCTATGAATTGAGCTCGATGCTAATATAATTTTTTTATACATATTTGTTATAAACAATTTATTTAATTTAATTGTTAAACTTTAAAAATACTATCAGAATCTGAATGAATTTTAAATTATTACCTATATTAATATCAAGATATTTTCGTTTTTATCAAAAAATAGAGATTTATAAATTGCTTGATTAGCAATTATTGCTTAGAATAGCGATATATTGATAAGTGGCTGAATATAAACAAAATTTATACAATAAACACCACACATAATAATTAAAAAAGGATATATGTAATGGCTGTTCAAAAAAGCAGGAAATCAAGATCTAAGAGAAATATGAGGCGTGCCCACGACTCATTGTCAAAGCCAACAGCTTCTACTGACAAAACAACCGGCGTTAGACATTTAAGACATCATATAGCTAAGGATGGTTTCTATAGAGGGCAAGAGATAGTGCCTCCTAAAGTTAAAAAGCAAAAGAAAGAAGAAGCACAAGAATAAGTTTGTTCAAAGATTAACTAAAAATGCAAAAAAAAATTACCATAGCGCTTGATATGATGAGTGGCGATCATGGAATATCCTCAGCTCTTCCAGCAGCTATAGAATGTATAGAAAAAATGGATGATGTCTTTTTGATTCTGATTGGAAATCAGACTGAAATACAAGACAACATGCCTGCAAAGATACAAAAATTAAAAGATAAAAGATATTCTATCTTACACACAAATGAATATATTCGTATGGAAGATGATATTCTGTCAGCAATACGGTCTAAAAAAAAATCATCGATGAGATTATGTATTGCAGCTGTAAAGGATAATAATGCTGACGCATGTGTAAGTGCTGGGAATACGGGAGCGCTTATGGCGTTATCAAAAATTATACTTAAAACTATTTCTGGAATTGATAGGCCCGCCATTTGTACAGCTCTACCAACTAAGAAGGGACATATGCATATGCTTGATTTAGGCGCAAATATTGGTAGTACCTCTGCACACCTATACCAATTTGCTATCATGGGTTCAGCGTTAGTTCAATCACTTGAAGAATCAGTTAGTCCAAGAATTGGGTTGTTGAATATTGGGTCAGAAGAATTTAAAGGCAATGAGACAATAAAAAGTGCTGGAAACATGATGCAGAGCTCTGCTTTAAATTATGGCGGATATGTAGAAGGTGATGACATATTTGAAGGAAATTATGATGTAATTGTAACAGATGGGTTTGCTGGCAATATTGCTTTAAAAAGTATAGAAGGAGTTGCCAACATAATAAGTCATTTTATTAAAGATGAATTTAAAAAAAATCTATATAATAAATTTTCCGCTCTGGTAAGTTATCCAGTTATGAAAGGCGTACGTAAAAAAGTTGATCCAAGAAGATATAATGGCGCTAGTTTATTAGGATTACAAGGAGTAGTCGTAAAGAGTCACGGGGGAGCTGATTCCTATGCATTTGGCCGTGCTATACGAACTGCATATTATGAAGTTAAAAATGAAGTACTTGGTAAGATTGAGTCTTTAATAGCAAAAAAATTATCAAATGAATAAAATCTTTTCAAAAATAATATCAACAGGGAGCTATCTTCCAGAAAAAATACTTACTAATTATGACATAGAAAGAATAGTAGATACTTCAAATGAATGGATTATTGAAAGAACGGGTATAGAGGAAAGACACATTGCCTCAACAGAAGAATCTTCTGTTGACATGGCACATGAAGCGTCGTTAGATGCCATCAAAAAAAGTGGAATTAAAATACAAGACATAGACATGATTGTCGTTGCTACTACAACGCCAGAAAGAAAATTTCCTAGCACTGCGGTCTTACTGCAAAATAAATTGAATCTTAAAAACTGTTCTGCTTTTGATGTAAATGCTGCATGTACTGGTTTTGTTTATGCTATAGATATTGCGGATCAATATATAAAAAATGGATGTGTAAAAAATGTACTTGTAGTGGGCACAGAAAAAATAACTTCTTTATTAGACTGGAAAGATAGAAATACCTGTGTTTTATTTGGTGATGGCGCTGGTGCTGTAATTTTAAGTAGTTCTAGCGAGCCTGGTATTATGTCTAGCACAATAGTTTCAGATGGTAGCTATAAAGATTTATTAACCGTTAATACTGATCCAGAATTTATTGAAATGAAAGGTAATGATGTTTTTAAAATTGCAGTTAATACACTTGGCAAATTAGCAATATCAACTCTCAGCAAAAATAATATTTCTGCTGATGATTTAGATTGGTTTATACCTCACCAAGCAAATAGTAGAATAATTATGGCTATTGCGAAAAAGATTAAATTATCTCCAAATAAGATTATCATGACAGTAAATAAACATGGAAATACCTCGGCTGCTTCGATACCTTTAGCGCTAGATGATTCTAATAAAAAAGGTTTATTGAAAAAAGGAAACCTCATTATGTTTGAAGCTTTTGGTGCTGGTTTTACATGGGGCTCTAATCTTTTACGCTTTTAAGAAGACAAATGCAAAATTTACAAACATGTAAGTCATGCAAACGTATAAATACAAATTTTCTACGACTAAAAAAGATATTTCCTAAATACTATAATTGCCCAATCAAGCCCTTAGGAATCAAATCATCAAAAATTTGTGTCGTTGGGCTTGCGCCAGGACTTCATGGTGCAAATAGAACTGGAAAACCATTTCATGGTGATTTTTCAGGCGATGTTTTAATGAAAGTCTTAGAAAACCATAAATTATCAACCAAACATTGTAAAGGAGATTACAAACCTATCTATATCACTAACTGTGTAAAATGTTATCCACCAGATAACCAGCCATCATTAAATGAAATAAAAAATTGTCAATCTCATTTGATTAAAGAACTAAGGAGTTTAAAGCAGGTAAAAGTAATTATTGCATTAGGGCATATAGCTCATAATGCTATAGTAAGAGTTCTTTCTCAACGTTTGACTTCATTCTCGTTTTCTCATGGAAAGATTCATCAAATAGAGCAAGGAAAATTACTTATTGATTCGTATCATTGTAGTAAAATAAATATAAATTCTAAAAGAGTTAATGTTGATATGTTGTCTAATATTTTTATGATTGCAAAAGAGATAGCCTATAAACAATGAACAAAAATATTTTAAAAAACCTTACATCTAAGCCCGGCATATATAAAATGTTAGATCAGAATAATAAAATTCTATATATTGGAAAAGCATCAAACTTGAGGAAAAGAGTTTCTTCATACTTTGTTAAAGGGCCCGGATCAATTAAGACAAATAAATTAGTTGAAAAAATAAAAAATGTTGATGTAATTATTACTAATAATGAACAAGAAGCCTTAATATTAGAGAATTCATTAATAAAAAAAATAAAGCCAAGATATAATATTTTATTACGTGATGATAAATCTTATCCATATATTTTTGTTGACACAGAACATAAGTTTCCATTAATTAAATTTTATAGAGGAGATAAGAAACCGTTGGGTAGATATTTTGGGCCATACACACAAGCAAACAATCTTAGGAAAACATTGAATCTTGTTCAAAAAATATTTAAAGTTAGACAATGTGAAAATTCATATTTTAAAACTAGAAAAAAACCTTGCCTACAATATCAAATTAATCGATGTAGTGCTCCTTGCGTAAAATTTATAAATCAAGCAGATTATCAAGATTCAATAAATAACTCTATCTTATTTCTTCAAGGGAAAAGCGGAGTTTTAATAAATTCTTACACAAAGAAAATGAATCAATTATCAGCTAAAAAAGAATATGAAAAAGCATCAGTTATGAGAGATAAAGTCACAATGATTAGAAAAATAACTCAGTCTCCAAATATCATTCTAGATAAAGGTAATTATGATATTGCCACAATTTCAACAGTTAATAATAAATCATGCATAGATGTCTTTATGATCAGGGATGGAATTAATTTAGGCAATAAACCATTTATTTTTACTAATAAACAAGATTCCAATGAAATATCATTATTAAATGCTTTTTTAAAACAGTATTATTTAAAAAACCTGCCGCCAGAAAGAGTGTTAGTATCAATAAAGTTACCAGACTATCTGTTACTTGAAAAAGTAGTTTTAGAAAAATATGAGAAGAAAATAAAAATCATAATTCCTAACAAAAAAATTGATAAATCATATTTGAAAATATGTCAAGAAAGCACTGATAGTAGAGCAAGACAATCAAGTCTATCGTCTTCTAGTAGTAATATTTTGTATTCATTATCAAAAGATTTAAAAAGCAAAAGAAATATTAAAAACATAATTTGCTTTGATGTGAGCCATATAAGTGGAAGTAATATGGTTGGATCAAGTGTTTGGTATAGCTCTAATGGTCCCGAGAAAAATTTATATAGAAGATACAATTTAGAAAAGATTCAAAAAGCCAATGATTATGAAGGAATAAATTATATTATTAAACGTAGATTGACAAGCTTACTTAAAGATAAGAAGATGCCAGATATGATTCTGGTGGATGGAGGCAAGGGACAAATTACACAAGCTAAATCAGTTATTAAAGACTTGTTAATTAATAATATTATTGTGTTTGGAATTGTAAAAGGTGAAAGTAGGCATTCTAAAAATGATAGAGTTATTGATATTAACAACAATGATATTACTAATAATTTGAGGACTGAAAACATGAAGATACTGCAAACTATTAGAGATGAAGCGCATAGATTTGCAATTATGACTCAACGAAAAAAAAGCTCCAAACAGCATTATCATTCAAAACTAGATAAAATCCCGGGAATTGGTGAAAAAAGAAAACACCAAATCTTGCAGTATTTTGGTGGCATCCAGGCTACCTTAAAGTCATCAATAAATGAATTGCAGAATGTTCCAGGGATAAATAAATCTCTAGCAGAAATAATTTATCATCATTTACAAAAATAATTATGAATTTAAATCTACCTAACAGTTTAACTATATTTAGAATTTTCGTAATACCAATAATGGTTTATTTATTTTTGTTAGGTGGAGACACCAATAGAATGTTCACATCAATATTATTTCTTGTTGCGATCATAACAGATTACCTTGATGGAATGGTTGCCAGAACAATGAATCAGCAAACAAAATTTGGAGAATTTCTTGATCCAATAGCAGATAAATTATTGGTAATAATAATTTTATTGTTACTAATAACTGAAAATAATCAAATAAACTTTATTTTACCTGCAATCATTATCGTCATAAGAGAGTTCTTGGTAGTGGCAATAAGACAAAGGCTAGCTGAGCTTGGAAATAAGAATGTTTTAAAAGTTGCATATATTTCAAAAATTAAAACAGCCTCTCAAATGATTTCATTATTATTTTTATTATATAAGGAACCAATTTTTAATATAGATACTTATTACTTGGGTGTTTTGTTTTTGCAATTAGCATCAGCGTTAACCTTAATATCATTCATTTATTATGTTAAAAAGACTTGGAATGATATAATCTAACATAATTATTTAATGCGGGAATAGCTCAGTTGGTAGAGCGCAACCTTGCCAAGGTTGAGGTCGCGAGTTCGAGCCTCGTTTCCCGCTCACAATCTGGCTAAGTGGCAGAGTGGTAATGCAGCGGCCTGCAAAGCCGTCAACGCCGGTTCGATTCCGACCTTAGCCTTATATTGTTTAATGAGAAAAAATATGAAAATTTGTTTCTTTACAGAGAATAATTATCCAGGTGGAATGGATAAATATATATATACACTGATTAACAATTGGATTGGAAAAGATGATGTTATTACTCTGTATTGCAACAAAGGCCATCCTGGGTTTGATAACTTAGCATCTAAAGTTAAAGGTCCTCACCAGGTATTACCAATTGGAATAATAACGCCTACTTGGGAATTTATAAATAGTATTAGAGCTAAGAGAATAATGCCTGAATTTTTGTTAAAAGTTATCTCTTTTCTTTTAAAATATTTACAATTTCCTATTTATGTCATAAAACTTAAAAGATTTTTTGATAAATCAAATTTTGAACAATTGCTAATTATAAATGGGGGATATCCTGGAGGAAATTGTTGTAGAGCGGCATCTATTGCTTGGTACCTTTCAAAAAGAAAATCTTCACCTATGGCCTGTCTCAGCACTGTAAAAGCATCTAGAAAAATCAGTATAATTTTTGAATATGTTATTGATAAAATTCTAAAGAAAACTATTTCTAAGTTTATTTTTGTTTCAAAGTTTGTTCAATCTACTCTGCCAGAGAGACCTCAATTTCT
>NZWU01000003.1 GCA_002701705.1 Gammaproteobacteria bacterium | reverse complement strand
CATTTTGATGATCAAGTCGAGACTTTTTTTCTACGCTTGATGCGTGGAGCTAGTTCTAGGGGGCTATCTTGCATGTCTATGCTAAATAAAATAAATAATAAAGTAATTGCGCGCCCATTATTAAATATTACTCGATTAGAAATTGAATCATATCAAAGTAGAAATTCAGTAGATTTTGTAGAGGATAAAAGTAATAAGTTGACTAAATTTGATAGAAATTTTCTTAGGATAGAAATTATACCAAAGTTGAAAACTAGATGGAAAAGTTTGAACAAAATAATGAAAAGTAATATTAAACAGCAAGAAATTAATTCTATTGTTCTAGATAATCTTATCATTAATAAACTTAGCTATTGTTATCATCCAGATTCTAATAAACTATCAATTCAAAAAATCCAAGATGAAAATGGTTATATTCAGTCAGAATTAATTCACAAATGGATCTATATGGAAACTGGGGTTTTATTAAACCATCATCAAATTGAGGAAATTTTAAGAAGCATTATTCACGCAAAGAAAGATTCAACACCTGAATTTTCATTTCAGAATTTTTCAATTAGAAAATATCAAGGTATTTTGTATTTGTATGTAGGACTTGAAAAAAAACAATATCAAAAATCCAAAAAATGGGATTTGTCTGATGATTTGATATTTAATAAATTAACACTCAAGGTGTCAAAATTGAAAGAATTGGGACTCTATCAATTTTTACTTACAAATAAACCTGTAACTGTTAAAAGAAGGGATGGAGGAGAAAAAATAAAATTAAATTCAAAATTTCATCAGAAACTCAAAAAAATCTTTCAATCAAAAAATATACCTATTTGGGAAAGAGATACATATGCCTTAATCTTTGTAAAGGAAGAGTTAATCGCTGCTTATGGGCCTAATGACATTATAATTTCAAACAGCAGACACTAATATTTCTATATTTTCAGCTAATTTTCGTCTATAATTCGATAAAGTTATATATGACAAGATACGTTTTTATTACTGGTGGCGTTGTGTCTTCTCTCGGAAAAGGCATAGCAGCAGCCTCCCTGGCGTCCTTGTTCAAACTAAGAGGCTATAAAGTCTCACTTCAGAAATTAGACCCTTATATCAATTTAGATCCAGGCACAATGAGTCCTTTTCAGCATGGCGAAGTCTTTGTCACTGATGATGGTGCCGAAACAGACCTTGATTTAGGTCACTATGAACGATTTGTTGGGATAAAAACAAATCAGGATAGCAATGTTACTGCGGGTAGAATTTATTCAAACGTTATTAATAAGGAGAGGAAAGGAGATTACCTAGGAAGTACCGTACAGGTAATACCACACATTACAGATGAGATTAAAAGGTTGATTATAAAAGGAGCTAATAAATCAGACATTGCTTTTGTAGAAGTCGGTGGAACAGTTGGTGATATTGAGTCATTACCATTTCTAGAAGCAATCAGACAACTCAACCTTGAATTAGGAGAATCAAAATCAATATTCATTCATCTTACATTATTACCAAAGATAGATGTTACTAATGAGATAAAAACAAAACCAACCCAACATTCAGTAAAAGAATTACGTTCAATAGGAATACAACCTGATTTATTATTATGTCGAGGTAAAAGTGATTTAAATCAAGAACTAAAGAATAAAATTGCATTATTTACAAACGTTAGTAAAAACGCAGTCTTTTCTGCTAAAGATACTGACTCAATATATAATATTCCATTAAATTTTAGGGAACAAAGAATTGATGACTATATTATCAATAACTTCAAAATAAAACCAAAAAAAATAAACTTGAAGCCATGGAAAGAATTGCAATCAAAAATTAAAGGAAGGAAGAAACAAATTGATATTGTAATGATAGGCAAATATATTGATTTAGTTGATTCTTATAAGTCTCTTAATGAAGCAGTTTTCCATGCTGGAGTATGTAATGATAAAATAGTTAAAGTTAATTATATTGATTCTGAAACAATAACAAAAGGAAACACAAAGTGTCTAAACAAAATGAATGGAATTATTGTTCCGGGTGGATTTGGGCATCGTGGAATTGAGGGAAAAATTCTAGCGGCAGAATTTGCGAGAGTTAATAATATTCCATATTTTGGTATATGTTTAGGAATGCAAATTTCAGTTATAGAGTTTGCAAGGAATTGTATTAATTTATCAAAAGCTAATAGTACAGAATTTCATAAAAATACACCTAATCCTGTTATAGCGCTTGTAACTGAATGGAAGAATTACAAAGGCAAAAAAATCAAGGCTGATCAAGTAAATTATGGAGGTACTATGAGGTTAGGTGCTCAAACATGTAATTTAAGTCAAAATTCATTAGCATTTAAAATGTATAATAAAAAAACAATCACGGAAAGGCATCGCCATCGATACGAAGTAAATAAAAATTATATTAACAAGTTCAAAGGATCTGAATTAATCTTTACTGGAATTTCAAAAAAAGATAACTTAATGGAGATAGTAGAAATAAAAAACCATCCGTGGTACTTAGGTTGTCAATTCCATCCTGAATTTACCTCATCTCCAGTTAAAGGACATCCATTATTTAATGGCTTTATTAAGGCCTCAATCAATAATAAAATTTAAATGAGTACTGATATAAAAATTGGCAAATCTAATGATTTATGTTTAATCTCTGGTCCTTGTGCAATAGAGTCCGAGGATTTAGTTATGAACGTTGCTGAGAAAATTTGCAAGATAACAGAAAAGCTTCCTGTATCTTATGTTTTTAAATCATCTTTTGATAAAGCAAATAGATCATCCATTAATTCTCCACGAGGAATTGGATTGTCAGAAGGTTTAAAAATCTTAGAAAAAGTTAGAAAAACATTTGATATACCAGTATTAACCGATGTGCATGAAGACACTCCATTGGATGAGGTTGCTGATGTTGTTGATGTTATCCAAACCCCTGCATTTCTTTGCAGACAAACAAACTTTATAACAAAAGTTGCCTCTACTATGAAACCAATTAATATCAAAAAAGGCCAATTTCTATCCCCAAGAGAAATGAAGAATGTTGTTGAAAAAGCAAAATCGACTGGAAATAATGACATATTTGTATGTGAGAGGGGGGTTTCATTTGGATATAACAATCTTGTGTCAGATATGAGGTCATTAATAGTATTAAGAGAAACAAATTGTCCAGTGATTTATGATGCATCTCATTCTGTTCAACAGCCTGGCATCGAGGGCAATAAGTCTAGTGGTGAAAGCGAATTCATACCATTTTTGGCAAAAGCAGCAGTGGCAGTTGGTATTGATGGAGTATTTATTGAAACACACCCAAATCCTGAAAGTGCTATAAGTGACGGGAAAAACTCTTTGCCTTTAAAATATTTGGAAAAATTAATCCAAAAATTAGTAGAAATCAATAAAATTACAAAAAACACAGATTAATAAGAGTTCTCAATTGAGTAAAATAACAAAATTAACAGCTAGACAGATTATTGATTCAAGAGGTAATCCTACTGTTGAAGTTGACTTATTTTTTGATTCTGGAATCTATGGAAGAGGAATAGCACCTTCTGGCGCATCAACTGGAAAACTTGAAGCTCTAGAATTAAGAGACAATGATGATAAAAAATTTTTTGGAAAATCTGTTATTAAAACAGTAGCTAATATCAATTCTGAAATAGCTAATAATATCGATAATAATTTTGATTACACTCAATCTAGCTTTGATCAATTTTTAATTGATATTGATGGAACTCACAATAAGGGTAAGTTTGGTGCTAATGCAATTTTATCATTATCGTTAGCTTTTGCTCATGCTAATGCCAATCAGCTAGGCCAACCTTTATATAAAACCTTAACTAATAAACATAACTATATATTACCCATTCCACTGATGAATATAATCAATGGCGGTGTTCACGCTAATAATAATTTAGATTTTCAAGAATTTATGATTTTACCAATTGGCTTTAATACATTTAGTGATTCATTGCAAGCAGGCGTTGAAGTATTTCATTCATTAAAAAGAATTTTAGAGAAAAAAAATATGAGCACAGCGGTTGGAGACGAAGGAGGGTTTGCTCCAAATGTCAAAAATGACTTTGAGGCGTTAGATTTACTTATTCAGTCAATAGAAAGTTCTGGATATATCCCTGGTGAAAATATTTATCTTGGATTAGATGCAGCTAGTTCAGAATTCTATTCAAATGGAGAATATAAATTACAATCTTTAGATAAAACATACACTAGTGATCAACTAACACAGTATTTTAGTGATTTGTGTGATAAATATCCAATAATCAGTATTGAAGATGGGATGTCGGAAGATGATTGGGATGGCTGGAAGATTCTTACTCAAGTGCTTGGAGAAAAAATACAATTAGTTGGCGATGATATATTTGTAACAAATCCAAAAATATTACAGAAAGGAATCGAAAGCAATATTGCAAATTCTATTCTAATAAAATTGAATCAAATTGGAACAGTGACTGAAACATTACAAACTATAGAATTAGCCCGTAAAAATAAATATAATTATATAATTTCTCATCGCTCAGGTGAAACAGAAGATGTGACAATATCAGACTTAGCGGTTGCAACGTATTCAGGACAAATTAAAACAGGATCGTTATCTAGGTCAGATAGAACATCTAAATATAATCAGTTATTAAGAATTGAAGAAGCTATTGGAGTTAATAATTATAACTCTAACAATGTATTTGGAAAATGGCTATGAAAATACTCTACTTTATATCTATTATTATTTTTCTTACACTTCAGTACTCTCTATTTTTTAGCCAAAATAGTCTAATAAGTTATTTTTATTTAAAAGATAAATTAGAAACAAATCAGCTAGAATTATTAAAAACTGAAAATAAAAATAAGATTTTGCAAGCAGAAATCTTTAACATTAAAAGTAATAAAAAATATTTAGAAATATATGCTAGAGAGAAATTTGGGTTGATTAAAAAAAATGAAACTTTCTTTCAGATAATTAAAAATGACAAAAAAGATAACTGATGCAGTTATCCTGGCGGCAGGTAGTGGCAAAAGGTTTCAAAAAGCATTACCTAAACAATTTATTAAGATATTTAATAAGTCCTCAATTGAGATTTCTATTGAGAAGCTACTGAAAGTAAATTCTATCAGAAATATTTATCTTACTATAAATAAAAAACATGAATCTCTTGTTAAAAAACTACCTAACGAAATTAAAATTATAAATGGAGGACTGACTAGAACAATTTCTGTTTTGAAATCTTTAGATTTTATTAATACCCAACCATTGCGTCCACATAATGTCCTTATTCATGATGCTGTTAGACCATGTGTATCTGATTACGATATTAAGAAAATCATGAATAATGCAAATACTCTTGTTACAGGCGTGGCATTAGGATATCCCCTGACACATGCATTAAAAACAGTAAACACCAAAATGAATGTAATTGATAATATTGATAAAAAAGACATGTGGCTTGCTTTTACCCCACAACTTTTTAACTTTAAAAAAATTTATAATTCTTATAAAAAAGTTGTTGAAAGTAAACTTAAAATAGATGACGATATCCAAGCTATGTCATTTTTATCATATAAAGTTAATCTTCTTTTTTCATCTTATAAGAATATTAAGTTAACTTATCTTGATGATATTGATGTAATAAAAAATTTACTGAGGTGATTTATGCGAGTTGGGTTCGGTTTTGATACTCATGAATTAGAAAAAGGAACTTCAATTAGATTAGGTGGAATTGACATCCCATCAGATTATTCTATTATTGCTCATTCTGATGGAGATATAGTATTCCATGCCTGTGCTGATGCAATATATGGAGCTCTAGCTATCGGTGACATTGGTGAGCATTTTCCTGACACAAAAAAATCTAATGAAAATATTGATAGTGCTATTATATTAAACCATGCCATTGAAAAAACAGAAAGCATGGGATTTTGTGTCAATAATATTGATATAACAATAATCCTTGAAAGCCCTAAAATCTCAAAATACAAAAAAGAAATAGTTATTAATCTCTCTCAGATATTAAAAACTGATGTCAAAAATGTTAGTTTGAAGGCCAGCACATCAGAAAAGTTAGGTTTTATTGGTAAAAACTTAGGTTTGACATGTTATAGCATTGTTTCTTTATTAATGAAGAATTCATGAATACAAGCGGCCCATTAATTATAAATCTGGATGGAGTTACACTATCCAAAGATGAAGCAAAACTTCTGGAGAATGACATAATTGGTTCAGTAATTTTGTTTTCACATAATTACAATAATATTGAACAGATTGCTACACTAATTAACGATATAAAAAAAATAAGGGAGAATATTTTAATATCAGTAGATCATGAGGGTGGTAGAGTACAAAGATTTAAGAATGATTTTACGATACTTCCAAGCTTTGGTGAAATAGGACATCTTTATAAAGATAAGGACTTTGCGCAACACATGAGTTATTCTTGTGGTTTTGTTGCAGGTTATGAATTATCTAAAATAGGTGTAGATATAAACTTTTCACCGGTTGTAGATCTAAATCATTTTTCTGGAAAATTGCTCAATGATCGATGTTTTGGTAATGAAGTTGAAATGGTAAGATTATTGGCACTAGCTTATGTTGAGGGTAGTATAAATGCTAAAATATTACCCGTGATGAAGCATTTTCCTGGACATGGAATAACAGATGAAGATACACACTCAAACCTCATTACATCTGACTTAGCGTTAGAGCATATTATCAACAATGATCTTGTTCCATTTATTGATATATATAAAAAGTATCCTATTCCAATTATGACAAGCCATATAAAATTTCCTAAAGTTGATAAAAAAGTAGTAACTTATTCTCAAAAATGGTTAACAAATATCTCAAAAAAGATATTTTCAAAAAAAGTATGCTTTATAAGCGATGACATAGAAATGGAAGGGGCAAAAAATAATGATGCCTTATCTAAAAGAGTGATTGATGCTTTGAATGCAGGATGTAATATGGTAATAGCGACGACCATGTTAAAACAAAATGTGATAAAGTCTAATGAATCTTCTGAATATTTTAAAAAATATTATCTAACTCAAGAACTAATTGATTACTGTAAAGATTTTTGTAATGATGAAATAATGCAAAAATTAGATCATTCTTATTTCGCAGATTATGGAGATGAGGCTAAATATAGTAAAAACGTAGATGAAGAATACAAGACTCATCTAAAATTTATAAATGCTTATAAGTCATGAAAAATATTCTTGAAATAATAACTGGTACTGAAACATCAATACAGATAACAGCGATTGTTATTTTTGCCTTCCTTTTACTTTTTTTAAAAAATCAGATTTTATATTTACTATCTGGTATTTCCAAGAAAACGCAGACTAGGGTTGATGATATTATCATTGAATCACTGAAAGCACCACTTAGTTTTTTAATAATTCTTGTATCATTCATTCTCATAACTGATATTCTGCATGAGTACTATCAAATTACTCTATTTACACCATTAAAAAAATTATTCCATTTATTTATCATTATAATTTTTGCATGGACTTTATTAAGAATTGTAAATAACTATCTAAAAGAAAAACCATATTTAGATAATTTAGAAATTGATGATGATCCAAAAATTATCAGCCAGACCTATGAAATTACTTTAAAAATAATTAAAATTATTATATTCGTGATTACAATTCTTGTAATCATGCAGGAGTTTGGAATCAGCATTTCAGGTATTCTTGCATTTGGTGGTGTTGGTGGTCTAGTTGTTGGTCTTGCTGCTAAAGATTTATTATCAAATTTCTTTGGAGGATTAATGATTTTCTTTGACAGACCTTTTCGTGTTGGTGAATTTATTAAATCTCCAGATCGTAATATTGAAGGTATTGTTGAAAGAATTGGTTGGAGACTAACTGTTGTCCGTACATTTTCTAAAAATGTTCTCTACATTCCCAACTCTGCTTTTTCTAATATAATTGTTGAAAATGCTACAAGGATGACCAACAGAAGAATTAATGAAATTATTGGTTTAAGATATGATGACATTGAAAAAATTCCTAATATTGTCGATGAAGTAAGAGAATACTTAGGCGCAAATAAACAAATAGATCAAACAAATAAACCGGTTGTGTACTTTAAAAGTTTCTCGCCATCATCATGTGATTTTTTTGTCTATGCATTTACAATAACTAAGGAATGGAGAGAATTTTTGAGCATAAAAGAATCTGTACTTTATAAAATTTCACAAATCATCTCAAAACATAATGCTGCTATTGCGTATCCTACAACCACGATAGAATGGGACTCAAATAATCAAAAAAAATAATTGGAAAGTACTTTAATTTATCTTTGCGGCTAAATCTTTTATAAAATGACATTGGTTCTCAAGAGAATCAAATTCTTTTGAGTATTGAATTATTCCATCTTTTAAGATTTTAAGATTTTTATCATTTTTATATATAGAAAGGGTTTTTTCAACATTGAGGTTATTTTCATTTTTAAATTTTATCCTAATAAAGCTATCTGTTAATTTTAAGAAACTTAATTCAAAATTTGATAATTCAATTTTTAGCTTTGTAACTAAAAATAGATTTTCTAAATTTTCTGGAATTAACCCAAATCTATCAATTAATTCATTTTTAATATCTTTCAATCCATCAATTTGTTTTTGTGATGAAATCTTTTTATAATAAGTCAATCTAGTAAAAATATCATTAATATATTCTTGCGGTATCAGCGCTGGAATATTAACATCAAACTCGAGGTCATCAGTGGCATCTGAATATTTACCTGTCTTTAAAAAATCAACGCTCTTTTTTAACATTTCTGTGAACATCGCATATCCAACCTCATAAATTTGTCCGCTTTGTTCTTCACCCAATAATTCTCCTGCACCACGAATTTCTAAATCATGAGTTGCTAATTCCAATCCTCCTCCAAGACTATCAACAGAATCAAAGGCTTCTAATCTTTTAGTTGCATCTTTAGTTATTAGTTTTTTATTATTAACAATCAAATAAGCAAAGGCTTGTCTATTTGTTCTTCCAACTCTACCTCTAATTTGATGTAGTTGTGATAAACCAAACTTATTAGCATTATTGATGATTATTGTATTCACATTTTGAATATCTAAACCACTTTCTATAATACTTGTGCAGACCAATATATCAGTTTTATTATTTATAAAATTATTCATTTGATTCTCAATATCTTTATTTGAAAGTTGCCCATGTATTACTCCAATTCGTAGTCTGCTATCAAGCTTATATAATTGGTCTATTTGATTTTGCATAGTTCTTATTTCATCATTCACGAAATATATCTGCCCGCCACGTTGAATCTCTCTTGCTATTGCATCTGAAATTATATTAGTATCCCATTCTGTAATTAAAGTTGAAATAGATTTACGGTTTTCTGGCGGTGTTTCAATTATACTTAGGTCTTTAATTTGAGACAAAGCTGAATTCAATGTTCGTGGAATAGGTGTGGCTGTTAACGAAATAACATCTATATTCTCCTTTAGTTTTTTTAGTTTTTCTTTAGCTACTACACCAAATTTATGTTCTTCATCTACAACTAATAACCCAATATTTTCATACCTACTAGAGTTTGACAATATTGCATGAGTTCCAATCAATATATCTATTTTTCCAGAATTAAATGAGTCAAAAGTTTTTTTTCTTTGACTTAATGTTTGAAGTCTTGAAAATTTTTTTATGATTATTGGAGTATCCTCAAACCTTTTTAAAAATGACTTATAATGCTGCTCAACAAGTATTGTTGTTGGAGCTAAAATAATAGTTTGTTTTTCATTTAATGATGCAATATATGATGCCCTCATTATTATTTCCGTCTTTCCAAACCCAACATCACCACAAATTAATCTATCCATAGGTTTATCAGATAACATAGCGTTCATAACATCATTTATTGCTTTTAGTTGATCGTCTGTCTCAACAAATG
>NZWU01000002.1 GCA_002701705.1 Gammaproteobacteria bacterium | reverse complement strand
TTGAATTATTTTCTTTATTTTTACCATAACCAGGTAAATCTACCATGACGCTTTGATTCCCTCCAGAGATTATTCGATCAAGACCAAACCATATTCGTCTATCAAATAACCATCCATGTAAAAAAAGAATTTTATGTTTACTCATATTTAATCTATGTTAGCTTTGATTATTAGACCATTAATTATATATTAACTAAATGTATGAAAATTTTCTTCCATTAACAGTTAAGATGGCGCCTGAACTATGGCCTATATGGCTCATATTATATCTTATAGGATCAATACCTTTTGCCATAATAAGTAGCAAATTAATGAATCTTCCAGACCCAAGAACTTATGGATCAAATAATCCAGGAGCTACAAATGTCTTAAGGTCAGGAAATAAAACAGCTGCATTCTTAACTTTGTTGGGTGACTCACTGAAGGGATTTATTCCAATCATGCTTATAATGAGTATAGTAGAAAGTGACGTATCAATGATTACAAATATTGCAGTCTCTTACTTTTCCTCATTTTTTATATTGTTAGGGCACATGTTCCCTATTTTTCTAAAATTTAAAGGCGGAAAGGGTGTTGCTACATCATTTGGAATTTTATTTGCTTTAGATCCAAGAATTGGTTTTTCTTTACTCGCAATTTGGTTACTAGTTTTTATCATTTTTAGGGTGTCAGCAACTTCTGCGCTGGCGGCATTTTTTCTGTTACCTTTTTTTGTAGCTTTCTTTTTAGGTGATAATTTTATAACCATATTAGCCGTAACTAATTCTTTGTTTATATATTTAAAACATATAAGTAGTTTTGCAAAACTAAAAAATTAATTTAATTAATATTTAAGGATGGTTGTGGATTAATATTCAAATTCTCTGTTTTATTTGATTTAGATTTTATCCATCCTAAATATGCTATCATTGCACCATTGTCAGTACTGAATTGCATGTCAGGGAAAAAAACATTGCTAGCTGATTCCTTTTCATTTTGAAATCTGGATCTAAGTTTTTTATTAGCACTAACACCTCCTACAATAACTATATTTTTGATATTAAATTCTTTGGCAGCTCTCAAAGTTTTGCTAATTAGTACATCCAAAATTGCATTTTCAAAATCATGAGATATTTGTGAGACCGTTTTATCTGTTAATTTAGTCTTATCAATAATATTTTTTACATGGGTTTTTAAACCACTAAAACTAAAATTATAATCTCCGCTATTAATCATAGGGCGTGGAAAAGTAAAAGGGGTTGTATTAGTTTCTGTTGCTGATTTAGATATTTCTGGTCCTCCAGGATAACCGAGCCCTAGCTGTCGAGCTATTTTGTCAAAAACTTCGCCCGCAGAATCGTCTAAAGTTTTTCCGATAATTTTATATTCATCATATTCTTCTATGACTGATAAAAAAGTATGTCCACCAGAAACTAATAATGATATGAAGGGTGGTTTCAATTTAGGCTCAGTCATCATAGCTGAAAAAATATGAGCTTCTAAATGATTAATTTCAATGCTTCTTACACCCAATGTCCATGCAATTGTCTTAGCAAAAGCTGATCCAGTTAGCAATGGTCCCATAAGGCCAGGTCCATTTGTGAATGCAACTAAATGTATATCTTTGATATCAAAATTAAACTTTGATAATAATTCATCCAGTAATGGTATTATTTTAATTGTATGATCTCTGGAAGCTAACTCTGGTACCACACCACCGTATTTACTATGTAATTTAAATTGTGAATTAAGGACGTGACCAATAATTCCTTTTTCAGAATCATAGAGCGCTAAACCTGTTTCGTCACAAGATGTTTCTATGCCTAATATAATCATTTAAATTCAAAAAGTTAAATTTATTGCTTTATTATGATATTCAAGTAGTATTAACGCCATTATAAACTATTTTATATTATATTTATGCCAAGTGTACAAATAAGAGAAAATGAACCCTTTGAAATAGCTTTGAGGAGATTCAAAAGAATTTGTGAAAAAGCGGGAATTTTAACAGAAACCCGTAAAAGAGAATTTTATGAAAAACCAACTGCAATGAGAAAAAGAAAAAATGATGCGGCTGTAAAGAGACATAAAAGAAAAATAAGCATGACTGTAATTAGAAAAAAACCCCCATATAAAAAATTCTAGCATCCTAGATGTCTAAAAATTCAATTAAGAACAAAATAAAACTTGATTTAGTCGATTTTATGAAATCTGGCGAAAGAGAAAAAGTTGATATAATAAGATTTGTAATGTCATTCTTAAATCAAGCAGAAAAAGATAAAAAAAGCTTGTTAACTGACACAGAAATTTTACAAATTTTAAAAAAACTAATTAAAAAAAATGAAGACTCCTTTGAACAGTTTACTAAGGCAGAAAGAAATGATCTTGCAGATAAGGAAAAAAGAGAGATGGATTTTATAAAAAATTATTTACCTGCAGAAATGGATGAGAATGAAACCATAAATCTTATTAAAGAATCTATAAAAAATACTGAGGCTACCTCCATTAAAGATATGGGGAAAGTAATGTCTGATATAAAAGAGCATAATGATGGCTCTGTTGATATGTCCTTAGTAAGTAAACACGTAAAAAATTTACTTTCTTAAAAAATTTCTATTTTTCATTTTTCTATTAGAAACAAGTTATCATATTATGTCTTTCAATATGTAGTATAATTAAAAATCTATTATGGACAAAAATTTACAATTCCTAGAGATAAAAAGAATGGACCCTAAGGTGACTCCTGTATCTAAAAGGGTTAAAAATTATCGTGAAATATATGGCCACTATTCAACCAATGATGCATCTAAACAATCAGGGAGATGTATTGAGTGTGGAAACCCTTATTGTGAATGGAAATGCCCGGTACATAATTATATTCCTCAATGGCTAAAGTTAATTGAAGAAAATAGACTTTTTGAAGCTGCTGAACTTTCTCATCAAACTAATTCCCTGCCAGAGATATGTGGAA
The DNA here is from genome assembly GCA_002701705.1 of Gammaproteobacteria bacterium. GTDB lineage: Bacteria > Pseudomonadota > Gammaproteobacteria. The sequence continues at coordinate 7,322 of NZWU01000002.1, read as the reverse complement.
GAATATGTCCTCAAGATCGATTATGTGAAGGAGCTTGTACACTCAATGATGGACTAGGAGCAGTTACGATTGGGAGTGTTGAAAAATATATAACTGATGAGGCTTTCAAAAAAGGATGGAAGCCAGACATGTCACATGTGAAACCAACTCCATTCAAAGTTGGAATTGTCGGCTCAGGTCCAGCAGGGCTAGCGTGTGCAGATGTGCTTGTAAGAAATGGAATTAAGCCAATTGTATATGATAAGTATGAAGAAGTTGGAGGCTTGCTAACCTTTGGTATTCCACCATTTAAACTTGAAAAAGAAGTTGTTTTACAAAGAAAAAAAATCTTACAAGAAATGGGAGTAGAATTTAGACTCAATGTTGAAATAGGACGCGATATTAGTTTTAATAAATTGCAGTCAAAGTATGATGCAATTTTTCTTGGGATGGGTACATACACATATATGAAAGGGGGTTTTGATGGAGAAGATTTAAATGAAGTTTATGATGCCCTGCCATATCTTAATTCAAATGTGAGAAGACTTTTTGATCCAACAAATACAGATTTCATAGATATGAAAGACAAAACTATTTTAGTCTTGGGTGGAGGAGATACTGCTATGGATGCAAATAGGACAGCAATTAGACAAGGAGCAAAGAAGGTTTATTGTGCATATCGTAGAAATGAAGAAAATATGCCTGGCTCAAAAAGAGAAGTCAGGAATTCAAAGGAAGAAAAAGTTGAATTTTTATGGAATATGCAACCAATTAAAATTCTAGGGAAGGACAAAGTTACAGCAGTAAAATTTTTAAAAACAAGATTAAAAAAAACAGATGTCAGAGGAAGAGAGATACCTGTAATAATACCTAATACAGAAAAAACTATAAAAGTGGATAACGTTATCATAGCTTTTGGTTTTAGACCTAATCCTTCGCCTTGGTTTGAAAAAAATAAAATTAAGTTAGATGAAATTGGAAGAGTAATAATTAATAAAGATTCTAAATATCAGCATCAAACTCACAACTCAAAGATTTTTTCAGGTGGCGATATGGTTAGAGGTTCTGATTTGGTAGTAACAGCTGTTTTTGAAGGAAGAAATGCTGCTAATGGAATAATTAATTATTTAAGAGATAAAAAAAATAAGAAATAAATGGAGAATAATACTGATCACATTTTAATTAATGCTATAAAAAAGAAGCCTATTAAAAGAACTCCTATTTGGATTATGAGACAAGCAGGAAGATATCTGCCCGAATATAAAGAAACTAAGAATGAAGCTGGTGGGTTTATTAAATTAATAAGAAATCCTGAACTAGCATGCGAGGTTACTCTTCAACCATTAAGAAGGTTTGATCTAGATGCAGCAATTATGTTCTCTGACATACTTATTGTTTCTGATTTATTGAGAATGGAGTTAAAGTTTGTAGAAAATAGAGGTCCTGTGTTTGACTATCCTTTATCTACGCAAAAAGATCTTGACAGAATTGGTACACCTGATGACGTAGATAAGCTTGAATATGTATTTGAAACTATAAAATTAATTAAAAGAAAATTAGATAATAAGGTACCCTTGATTGGATTTATTGGCAGTCCTTGGACTGTAGCAACATACCTAATAGAAGGAGACTCCTCAAAAAAATTTAATAAAGTTCTCAAAATTTTAAAAGATGATGAACCATTTATTGAGTGTTTACTTGAGCAAATCACAACAATCAGCATAGATTATCTCCAAAAACAAGTATCCTCTGGTGTAGACATAACTATGATATTTGATACATGGGGGAGCCTGCTAAATGGACAGGAATATGAAAAATTTTCCTTAAAATACATTAAAAAAATAAAAAAAGCTTTAGATCTCAATAATATTCCTCTTATCTACTACTCAAGGGGGTTAGGAAATAAGCTTGAATATTTAGATGGTTTAGATGCTGATGTTTTAGGTGTAGATTCAAGCCTTGATTTAAAAATTATCAAAGAAAAATTTGGTACTAAATTTTCGATACAAGGAAACTTAGATGTAGATATACTAAAAAAAGATGAAAAAATCATCATTGAAGAAGTTGAAAAAGTCTTGAGTAGTTTTGGGCATGGCTCTGGACATATTTTTAATTTGGGAACTGGAATCACGCCAGACATAAAGCCAGAGAAAGTTAAATTATTAGTAAATATTCTAAGAGACATAAGTCCGAAATATCATATAGAATGAATTCATGAGTTCGAACATAATATTTATTGTTGGATTAATGGGTTCAGGGAAAACATCTGTTGGCAAAGTATTATCAAAAAAAATACAGAGGCCATTCTTTGATATAGATCAAGAAATAATAAAAAGAGAAAATTTAAATATAAGTCAAATCTTTGATAAATATGGCGAAAATTATTTTCGTGAGTTAGAATATAAAACCTTGTCAAAACTAAAGGATAATATTAATAGTATAATATCAACAGGCGGAGGTATTGTATTAAAAAAAGAAAATATAGATATAATGACCAAGAATGGAACTATCATATTTTTAGACATTGATGTAGAAACACAAATGAGTAGGATAAAAAATAAAAAAAATAGACCATTGCTAAATAGTGAAAACCTTAAAGATGATTTAAAAAAAATGAAAGATGATAGAGATAAAGTATATAAATCGATAGCTAATTATGTAATTGATGTATCAAAAGAGACAAAATATAAAGTTATTGATAGGATTCAAATGTATTTAAATGAAAAAAATATTATTTAAAATAAAAGACCTTAAAGTTCCAATTATTGTAGGTGATAATATTCTAAAAAAAATTAATTATCAGCAATATATTAGGAATAAAGATGTTGTTATTATCACAAATAAAACTGTAGCCAAACTCCATTTAACTAAAGTAAAGAATGTTTTAAAAAAATTTAGAGTAGAGACTTATATTATCCCAGATGGAGAACGTTTTAAAAACACAGATACACTAAATAAAATTCATAATTTTTTGATAGAAAAGAATTTTGACAGACAACTTACAATTATTGCATTTGGTGGTGGTGTTATAGGTGATTTAGCTGGATTTGCAGCAGATACTTTTTTAAGAGGAGTAGATTTAATACATATGCCAACCACTCTTTTAGCGCAAGTTGATTCTGCAATTGGAGGAAAAACAGGCATAAACCACAAAAATGGAAAAAATTTAATTGGTAGTTTTAAACACCCCAATGCAGTTATTATTGATATATCATTCTTATCAACACTACCAAAACGACAATTTATCTCTGGTTTAGCTGAAGTAATAAAATATGGGATTATTAGTAATGGATCATTTCTTAAATGGTTGAATATGAATAAAGAAAATATACTTAACTATAAGTCCAAAGAATTGCTAAGAGTAGTATCTGTTTCCGTCAAAGAAAAAGTAAATATAGTACAAAAAGATGAAAAAGAGAAAAATATTAGAGCCTTTTTAAATTTTGGACACACACTTGGTCATGCGATTGAGTCAACTCAAAATTATAAAGGAATATTACATGGGGAAGCCATAGGAATAGGTATGGTTTTTGCCTCTGCAATTTCTGTAGAAAAAAGTACACTAACAATAAGTGATTTTAATCTAATTACAGAAACCATACAAAACTTACAATTACCAATAAGTTTACCTAGGGAAATAAAAACTAGTAAGATAATGAACCATTTAAGTTTTGATAAAAAAAAGAAGTTAGGAAAAAATAACTTTGTTCTGCTTAAATCTATTAGTAAGTGCTTTATTACAGATAAACTAACAACGAAATTTATTCAAAAAATGGTAGAAACTTTTCAACATTAAAATCTTTAAATATATGATATTATATTGAAAGGTCAGCATTTCATGAAAAGAAAAGAGACAGAGATCAATGGGTTATACTCCCCAAGTTTTGAAAAGGATAGCTGTGGTTTTGGTTTAATTGCCAATATGGATGATAAACCATCTCATTGGGTTATTCAGACAAGCATCAAAGCACTTCAAAGACTCACTCATAGAGGCGCAATAGCTGATGATGGGAAAACTAGTGATGGTTGCGGTATTTTAATAAAAAAACCAGATTTATTTTGCCAAAAAATTGCTACTTCAATGGGTATTAAATTAAAAAAGAACTACTGCTTTGGAACAGTCTTTCTAAATAAAGATAAGAAAGAACAGCAAAAATCTAAGGAAACTCTCCTTTTCCAACTCAGAAAACAAGGTCTAATTGTAGAAGGCTGGAGAAAAGTTCCTATTGATAAAAAAGTTTGTGGAAAAGAAGCTCTGAAAAATATTCCTGATATCGAACAAATAATCATCACAGCTGACGATAAGATTATTGAGAATGATTTTGAAAAAAAATTATATGTTGCGAGAATTCAATCAGAAAAGATACTTGTTCACGATGAGGTTTTTTATATATCAAGCTTATCTTCAAGAGTGATATCATACAAAGGATTAATAATTTCAGACAACATAAAAGACTTTTATGATGATTTTAATGATAAAAGTATGAAATCATCTCTTTGTGTTTTTCATCAAAGGTTTTCAACAAACACATTACCTCAATGGAAACTTGCTCAGCCATTCAGATATTTAGCTCACAATGGAGAAATTAACACTATACAAGGAAATCGTCGTTGGTATTTTGCAAGACGAAAAAAACTTAGTATTGATTCTCTACCTGAACTTGAAAAATTACATCCTTTGATTTCAGAAAAGGATTCAGATTCTTGCACATTAGATAATATGCTAGAACTGCTTCTGGTAGGAGACATGGGAATTTTTAGAGCGATGAGAACTCTAATGCCGCCAGCTTGGCAAAATAATAACGAAATTGATAATGATCTAAAAGCTACTTATGAATATCATTCAATGCATATGGAACCATGGGATGGTCCTGCGGGTATTGTTCTAACTGATGGAAGGTATGCGGCTTGTGTTTTAGATAGGAATGGTCTCAGGCCTGCTAGATATGTCATCACATCTGATAGACATATAACTTTGGCTTCTGAAATAGGAGTCTATGATTATAAGGATGAGAATGTTCTAAAAAAAGGTCGGCTTGCTCCAGGTCAAATGCTGGCTGTAGATACTGAAAATGGTGAATTATTACTAACAGAGGATATAGATAAAATTCTCAAAGAACGGCATCCATATCATGAATGGTTAAATAAACACTCAGTAAAAGTTTCTGATTATGAAGAGGATCTTGAGAAAGCTATAAATTTTGACAGCAATACTCTTAATGTTTATAAAAAACTATTCTCAGTATCATTTGAAGAAGAAAAGGAAGTGATTGCCCCTCTTGCAGAGATAGGACAAGAAGCTACGGGGTCAATGGGTGATGATACCCCAATGCCAGTCATGTCACAAAAAAATAGATCTATCTATGATTATTTTAGACAACAATTTGCACAAGTAACAAATCCCCCAATAGATTCGTTGCGTGAAACAAGTGTGATGTCATTAGAAATTTGTTTTGGTAAAGAAAGGAACCTTTTTGAAGAATCTTCTAAACATGCTGATAGACTAATTTCAAAGTCACCTATTTTAGATAGACAAACATATGAAGAAATTCTTACATCAAAACAGAAAAGATATCCTCATGACACTATTAACCTAAATTTTGATGATTCAATAGATTTAGAAGAGGCTATAAATACAATATGTGATAGAGTAACGCGCAGTGTAAAAAAAGGAAATATTATAATAATATTATCTGATAAAAAAATAGCGAGAAATCAACTTACAATACCTGCTCCAATGGCAGTTGGAGCTGTTCACCACCGGCTAATTGATGATGGTCTCAGGTGTGATTGTAACTTAATTGTAGAAACTGCATCGGCACGTAACCCCCATCATTTCGCAGTTTTATTAGGTTTTGGAGCTACAGCAATATATCCATATCTTGCATTAGAAATATTAAACGAGATGGTTGCTAAAAATAATATAAATAAACATAAATATTCTCTTTATGTCAAAAACTATATAAATGGTATTAATAAGGGGATTTTAAAAGTTATTTCAAAAATGGGTATTTCTTGTATTTCAAGTTATAGAGGCGCACAACTCTTTGAAATTGTAGGTTTAAATGAAGAAATTATAGACTTATGTTTCAAAAATAGTTTCAAGAGGATTTCAGGAAGTAGTTTTAAGGATATTGAGCTTGAAATTGATGAAAATAGAAATTTTGCATGGGATGTAAATAAAAAAATAAAAACTGGTGGTCTCCTCAAATATGTTCATGATGAAGAATTCCATGATTTTAATCCTGATGTAGTAAAGGCACTACAAGAATGTGCGACCACTGGTGACTACGATGATTATAAAAAATTCTCCGATTTAGTTAATAACAGAAACCCAAGTTTTATACGTGATTTACTAAAACTTAGAATGTCTAATAAACCAATTCCTTTATCTCAAGTTGAATCGGAGAAAAAGATTCTTAAGAGGTTTGACACAGCTGGAATGTCTCTTGGAGCTCTTTCACCAGAGGCACATGAAGCACTTGCTGTTGCTATGAATACTATTGGTGGTAGATCTAATTCGGGAGAAGGTGGAGAAGATAAAAAAAGATTTAATACAAATAAAACATCAAAAATTAAGCAAGTAGCTTCTGGAAGATTTGGTGTAACCCCACACTATCTAGTTGATGCAGAAGTAATACAGATAAAAATTGCTCAGGGAGCAAAACCAGGTGAAGGCGGTCAACTCCCTGGACATAAAGTAAATAAGATGATTGCTGAACTTAGATTTTCAGTGCCAGGCGTGACATTGATATCTCCGCCTCCTCACCACGATATATATTCCATCGAAGATTTAGCACAATTAATTTTTGATTTAAAACAAATAAATAATAAAGCTTTGATTTCAGTTAAATTAGTTTCTCAAGCAGGAGTTGGAACGATAGCAGCTGGCGTCACTAAGGCTTATGCAGATTTAATTACAATCTCTGGTTATGATGGTGGAACTGGCGCAAGCCCTCTAACCTCAGTTAAGTATGCTGGCAGTCCTTGGGAACTTGGAATCAGCGAAACGCATCAAACTTTAATGAAAAATAATTTAAGGCATAAAGTAAGACTTCAGGCTGATGGTGGACTTAAAACAGGCCTTGATATAATTAAAGGGGCAATGCTGGGTGCTGAAAGCTTTGGTTTTGGTACATCTGTGATGATTACTTTGGGATGTAAATACTTAAGAATTTGCCACCTAAATAATTGTGCAACAGGAGTAGCTACACAAAACAAAATTCTAAGAATGAAACATTTTAGTGGTAGCCCGGAAAGAGTAATCAATTACTTTAAATTTATAGCTAGGGATGTGCGTGAAATATTAGCATCTCTTGGATGTACCTCAATCAACCAAATAA
>NZWU01000030.1 GCA_002701705.1 Gammaproteobacteria bacterium | reverse complement strand
GAAAGCATCTAAGCGGGAAGCCATCCCAAAGATAAGATATCACTGGACCTTTAAGGTCCCTAAAGATTCGTTGTAGACTACGACGTTGATAGGCTGGGTGTGGAAGTTTGGTAACAAGCGGAGCTAACCAGTACTAATTAATCGTGAGGCTTGATCTTGTAACATTAAAAAAGCTCTAAATTAAAAAAGCTCTAAAAAAAATTTGTACATTTGTAATTTTGTCTGATGGCAATAGCGTATAGGTACCACCTGATCCATTTCGAACTCAGAAGTGAAACTATGCAGCGCCGATGGTAGTATAGGGTTTCCCTATGTGAGAGTAGGACACTGTCAGCTTAAATAATTAAAAGGCTCCTTAGGGAGCCTTTTTTATAATATTATTAATTTATGAAGCAATATACTTTCGAGATGAAATTTAGGGAATTTAATAGTGCGAGAAAATTTGCTCGCTCATTAAAACTTAAAAACAAAAAAGAATGGGATGAATGGTGTGAGGACAACCCGTCCTTGAAACCACAAGACATTCCAATGTTACCGAATGTTGCTTACAAAAATATTGGTTGGATAGATTATGATGATTGGTTGGGGATTAAAACTAATAAATAATTTATTACCAATACTTTTCTAGAGTTATGTTGCCTGGCTTACTACGCCTGTTTCTTTCCAAACCAGATTTATTGAGCAATTCAACAGTATCATTTATCATATTTGGATTTCCACAAACCATAAATTGTGAGCTGTCATTTATTTCCACATTTGTCATTTCTTCAAAAAGATGAGTTTCTATACCTTTTGGAATTCGTAAATCTAGACACCCTTCTACTTCTTCTCTTGTAGTAGATTTTATGTATGTAAATTGATTACTGTATTTTTTATTGAAGGATTGGATTTGGTCTTGATAGGTAAGTTCGTTCTTGAATCGGGTACAATGTACTAAAATTATTTTTTCAAACCTTTTCCATGGATCATCTGTCCTCAAAAGAGAAATAAAAACACCCAAACCCGTGCCAGTTGCTAACATCCATAAATTTTTTCCGTCTGGTACCTCATCCATAACAAAAAAACCAGTGGCCTTATCCATTACTAATACCTTATCGCCAATAGTAAGTTTTTGAAGTTCAGGGGTTAATATACCTCCTGGAACAGAAACATAAACAATTTCAAGGTAATCATCTTCTGGTGCGCTCACATATGAATAGGGTCTTGACATAATTTCATTGTCAATTTTTAATCCTATTTTTGTGAATTGACCAGCCTTATAAGGTAATACATCACCTTTAAATCNTAGAGACGATAGAGTATCCGTCCAGTGGGTGTGTTCGATAATTTCTGACTCAATCCAATTAATTGCCATTTTGTGTTATGTTAATTTTATGCAATTNTAATTTGCTAAGACATCATAAGTTAAACCTAATTTCTTGTCAAAGTATGTTTTTAAATCAAAAAATAAAAGATAGTGTTGAGGGTATGGGTATCAATGTATTTTGGAAAAATCATGTATCCTCAACTAATGATTATATAAAATATCAATACATAAAAGATAAAACTCCGATACTNATAATGACTAATAATCAAAGAAATCCAAGAGGTAGGAGGGGTTCTCTCTGGGTTGATTATCAACTTCATTCATTATCATTTACGTTATGTTTNAAATTANATGGNNCACTGAANAATTATGAGAATCTGAGTCAAATTATTGGCTTATCTATTGTACAAAGTTGTAAAAAGTTTGATATTGAAAANCTTAAATTAAAATGGCCAAATGATATAATGAATGGTGAAAAAAAAGTTTGTGGCATACTTGTTGAAAATATTCTTGTAGATGAGAAATTTTTCTATTCCGCTATTGGAATTGGTTTGAACATTTCAATACCAGAAAAATTTTTAAAGATCATTGATGGGAATCCAGGTAATCTTAATATTAGTCCNCANNAAGCAGAAAAATTAATCCCAGAAATTTTAAGGTCCATTATATCCAATACATCAAAACTTCAACAAGATGGTTTTGAACAATTTAGTGATTCTATTAATAAATATATTTTTGTTACAAGAGAGAAGTCAGATGAAATTATTAATTGATGTTGGAAATTCTCAAACAAAAATAGGCATTTGGAATTATGGAAGATTATCAAATGTGAGCCTATCTGAAACAAAAAATTTTTTAAAAAATATTTCAAGATATAAAAAAAAATCAATCAATGAGGTTTACATAACCAGCGTCATCTCATCAAAAGAAAATAAAAAATTACAAACTTATATAGAGAGAAATTTTAAAGTTAAATCTAAGCAAATTAAATCTACTAAATCACTAATTGGGGTAAAAAATGGTTACAAACAACCATCTAAACTTGGCAATGATCGTTGGTGCACAATTGTCGGGGCATATAATTTGTTCAAAGTACCATTAATTATAGTTGATTGTGGAACCGCCATTTCTATCGATTGTGTTAATGGCTATGGCCAACATCTTGGAGGATATATTTTAAGTGGTTTTGATGGCTATTCTAAATCTTTTTCTAATGCCGATAAACTTAAAAAAATTAAACTTAATAAGAAGAATATAAAAAATAATTTGGCAACTGCTAAAAATACAAAAGATGCACTGCTTTCTGGTTACATGCTGATGGTTACTTCTGCAATTGAAAAAATTTTTAAACAGTTGCAGATTAAAATTAGAAAAAAACCTCTTTTGATTCTAACTGGCGCATATGGAAAACAAATATCATCTCATTTATCAATACCAGTTAAAAATGAACCCAATTTAGTCTTAAAATCGTTAGGTGTAATCTCTGATAGAAAGAATCCTTTTATGAATATCTAATGATAACCTAAAAAATAAACCTGAACATTTTCGAACTATCGAGGAATTAGATAATTAAATATCTAAGCTATGAAGATTGATTTAATAGCTCTTCTATTTTTTTGATGATTCTATTATTACCAGGCCCTGTGACTGTTGAAAAACTATCAATTATAGTTCCGTCTTTNCTAATGAGATATTTATGAAAGTTCCATTTTGGAGCACTATTGGTTTCTTGTGTNAGTAATTTGAAAAATGGATGAGCATCTTTTCCTCTAACTTTCGTTTTGGTAAACATTGGGAACTGGACATTGTAAGTAAGTTTACAAAAATCTTTTATCTCAGTCTCTGTAGCTGGCTCCTGATAAAAATCATGCGATGGAAATCCAAGCACAACCAAGCCTCTATCCTTATTTTCTTCGTATAATTTTTCTAACCCTTCATACTGAGGAGTGAAACCACATTTACTTGCTGTATTGACAACTAAAATAACTTTCCCCAAATAATTTTCACATAGATTGATAGTCTTGTCTTCACCAAGTAATTTTATATCAAAGTCCAACGATTTAGGGCAACCAGCGTTTGCACTATTAACCATAGCTATAAATAACCCCACTAAAAAGAAATGTTTATATAGTCTCATACTTTAGATTATGGAATAAGTAAAAGTCTTATTCAAGAAATGTCTATCGCAAACTTTTTTAAATAATCCAAATCAACTATTTCTAATGATTTTTGATTGGTAGATTTTAATATGACATGAGGAGCCTTATCGTTTTGATATGCCTCGAGCCATCGGTTTGCACATAAGCACCAAGTATCTCCTTCTTTAAGCCCTTTGAAACCAAATTCTAATTGAGGTGTGCTTAAATCATTNCCCATACTTTTAGAAAANTCTAAAAATGAGNTTGTCATCTTTACACANACCGTATGTGAACCAACATCAGTNTCATCTGTATTACAANTGCCATCTCTAAAATATCCAGTCAAAGGATTATGACTGCATTCTTCCAAAGGTTCTCCAAGTACATTTTTTTGTTCTTCACTCATATTTCACTTCTTTTATTTCATATTCTGTAACACTCTCAGGTGTTTTTAGTTCAATAATATCACCTTTCTCTTTTCCAATAATACTTCTTGCAAGAGGCGACATTACAGAAATTTTTCCTTCTTTCAATTCAGCTTCATCCTCACCAACAATTTTATATTTAACTCTAGCATTGTTTTCTAGATTTATTAAAACCACTGTAGAAGCAAATACTGCCTTACCAGTTTTTGGCATTTTATTGATATTAATAATTTCAGCATTAGAGAGTTTCAATTCTATATCTTTAATCCTTCCTTCAGCAAAACTTTGTTGTTCTCTTGCTGCATGATATTCAGCATTCTCTTTAAGATCACCTTTTTCCCTTGCTTCTTTTATGGCAGCAATTATTTTTGGTCTAACTTCACTTTTCAGCTTGGATAGCTCTTGTTTAAGTTTTTCTGCTCCCTCAGTAGTCATTGGTATTCTATTCATATGTCTTGCCTAAATTTTAAAAGCCACCTGTCAGATTCGAACTGACGACCTGAGGTTTACAAAACCCCTGCTCTGACCAACTGAGCTAAGGTGGCAAGTATTTATTGTCTAAAGATTATATTGTTCCATAATAATATAATAAAACTGCATCATATAGAGTTTTTCATTATGAATAAAGATTTACCACAGGGCATAAAGAAAATTTTTAAAGACCCTGACCCTTTAATTTGGCAAGGTATCTGGCTAGAGATACTTGATCTATTATTGTCAGATAAACAAATGATTATGGTATGGACAGAATTTGTAGAGATAATTAAAGATAAATATCATGAGCAGAAAAATATGCCATTTGATCAGTTTCTTAAATGGGAAAGTAAAGCGTTTGTGGCCAAAGCAATTAAACTAAAAAATACAGCAAACAATCAGGAAAATTTTATTGATGGTATGCACCAATACTTTTCAAAAAAAGATATTTTTATCAGCAGGGAAATGATTGGTGTCGTCTATAAAGTCTTAAATAAGAGTTAGGTTTACAGTTATAAAAAGTATTCTCTAGTGCTGTATATATATTATAATGAGAATATATTTGATTAAAAAAATTTGAGTAAAGATGTAATTATTATAGGAGAATAAGTTATGGCAGTGCCTCCTTCTGGGAAACCCCCACGATTTCTTGGTTTGAAAATAACGTCTAACAGAATTGAATCGGCGCTTGTTCTATTTGTCTTTATTTGTGTGAGCTTAATATTTTTTGTAAATGGCAAAATTGATGCCTCAAAAATATTAATTTCTATTGGCATTATTTGGTCTTTGTATCTTTGGATAATTAAGAAACCAGAAAGGCCATATTAGAAACTGGAAATTTTTCTTATTTACATAATTAATTGTGATATAAATACATAATTAATTTAAGGAGGGGTACTCAAGCGGTCAACGAGGGCAGACTGTAAATCTGCTGGCTCAGCCTTCGCAGGTTCGAATCCTGCCCCCTCCATGAAATATGATGCGGGCGTAGTTCAATGGTAGAACCTCAGCCTTCCAAGCTGATGATGTGGGTTCGATCCCCATCGCCCGCTCAATCTTGTAAATTTTACTGGTTTTGCCTATCATCATAGTTGTGGGCAGAAAAAAAAATAAAAAACGCAATAAAAAGACGAAAGTCTCGAAAGAAAGAAAAGCAGTAGAAAAACAAGATTTTAGTGAGGAAGAATCACTAAGTGCTTTAACTGCAAAAGCCGAACCNTGGGAAAAATGGGAATCTCAACTTGTTTTCTATAGCATAGTGCTGGCTATCNTNGGNCTCGNCGTTTTAGGAGTATTGATTCATTGGTTTGTTCTGTGAAAGAAAAATATCAAGAAATTGAATTAAAACTATCTCATGATGGTAAGTTTTGGTTTGCTAAAAATGCCTCAATAAAATTTAAAGCTGTAGAGTTGCTTGAACTAGAAAAAAAGATTGAAAAAAATTTTTCGGACTATTCACAAAAGAATCAAATAATGCAACTGAAAGTATTCTTAAGATATGACTTTGATAATTTTCCTAAATGGCTTCATCAATACCATACCCATTATTTTAATCGCACACTAATATTTTCTTTATAAGTTATGTCAAGTTTNAATAGAAAATGGACAGACGGAATGCTTCGTACAGAGGATTGGTGGGCTGTCTGGTTGGGCCTAATCATGTTTTTTGCTGGACTACTAACTATTTGGGGTATAGATCTTGTTGGTTGGATGGCACAAACAAAAACTTGGGAATGGACGAATCTAATGTCAGATTTTTCATGGAGCAAACTTTTAAAATCATCTACAGAAACATATTCTGGGGTAAATCCTTTAGCCACTCTTTTTATAACATATGGAGTCTTTGCAGGACTTACATGTGTAGGAGCTTATTTTCAGGGTCTGGATGTAAAAANATTCTTTGTTGGTTTTACAGCCATCTTTTTTATAACTTGGTTGTGTTGGATAGTTGGACATGAAGCACACTTTAAATCCTTGGATGCAGTTGTCAAAGGGAAAAACTCTTTTGAAAAATTTGAACTAACTTGGGGTCTGCAGTTAGGAGGTGGGTTTTCTTATATGTTGGCGTTGGCAGTTGGTTTGATAATTGGNAATTTTTTCAAAGGATTTGCTAAATTTTTAAAAGTGTCTGCAAAACCAGAATGGTTTATCAAAACTGCTATTGTTTATCTTGGTATAAAACTAGGATTTATGTCTATGCAAGCATCTAGTATGGCATTAGATTTAACTTTAGCAGGAGCTGCTGCAGTTTTTGTTGCCTATCTATTGTTTTGGCCAATTATGTATACGATGGCTAGAANACTATTTAACATTGGAAGAGATGCNGCGGCTGTTTTATCATCAGCTATATCGATCTGCGGCGTCTCTGCAGCCATCGCAACTGCTGGTGCCATAAGAGCTAAACCGATTCTACCTATTGCAGTTTCAGTTTTGGTTGTAATATATGCGATGCTTGAGCTCATAATACTTCCGGCTTTCTATGCTGGTATAGCACCTGGTCAACCAATTGTGAATGGNGCTGCAATGGGTTTGACAGTAAAAACCGATGGTGCTGATGCTGCTGCNGGAGCAATTTTAGATGAAATGATGGTGAGCCAACATCTAAAAGCAACCGGCGTACTCTGGGAAGCTGATTGGATTTTAAGCGCTGCAATCCTAACTAAAATTTGGATTGANGTATTCATTGGTGTATGGGCATTTTTATTAGCATTAATTTGGATGCGCAAAGTCGAAAAAAGCTCTGAAAAATCTAGTATACCTCTTTCAGAAATCTGGTTTAGATTTCCAAAATTTGTAATTGGTTATTTTATAGCTTGGTTTTTTTATATTGGTGTTATTCTGTGGTCCCCTGAAGTAAAAGAAGCTGCAGCAATAGGTGCAAANGTTGTTCAAAAACCNATGAGAACGATGATGTTTATGCTTACATTCGTGAGTATGGGNATTATTACTGATTTTAGTAAACTTAAAGGTATGGGTAAGTTTGCATTATTTTATGCAATTGGACTATTTGNTGTGATAGCTCCGATAGCTTATGGGGTTGCATACATTTTCCATTATGGAATGATGCCTCCTATTGTTGGGCAGTAACCAAGAGCCAACATCTNGCTCATCTTGTATAATTGCCTGTATTTCTCTATCATCATATAACAATTTGCCCATATAGCTCAGTTGGTAGAGCACTTCCTTGGTAAGGAAGAGGTCACCGGTTCAAATCCGGTTATGGGCTAAATAATGGTATTTCTATTGAATATAATTGAATTTATTTAGCCACTTTTCTCTTCTATTTTGCTGGATTTTTGTAAAATTTTAGTGTATTTGAGATAAAAAGTAGTTTATTATTACACCACTTGTAAAACTGTAACTAAAACTGAGGCTTTTAACTATGTCAAAGGAAAAATTTGAAAGAAATAAACCGCATATAAATGTGGGGACGATAGGTCATGTGGACCATGGTAAGACAACACTAACCGCTGCTTTAACTAAAGTTATGGGAGAAAAACATGGTGGTGAATTTAAACCATATGATCAAATTGATAACGCCCCTGAAGAAAAGGCGAGGGGAATTACAATCGCTACAGCACATGTTGAATATGAGTCAAAGGATAGACATTATGCGCATGTAGATTGTCCGGGACATGCTGACTATGTTAAAAATATGATCACAGGTGCAGCTCAAATGGATGGCGCTATTTTAGTATGCTCTGCTGCAGATGGTCCTATGCCTCAAACACGTGAGCATATCTTACTAGCAAGACAAGTAGGGGTACCTCATGTCATAGTTTATCTCAACAAAGCTGATCAAATAGATGACAAAGAATTAACTGAGCTTGTTGAATTGGAAATTAGGGAACTGCTAACAAAATATGATTTTCCAGGAGACAAAGTTCCAATAGTGAGTGGTTCAGCTTTGAAAGCAATAGAGGGTGATACTAGTGATATAGGAGTGCCGTCAATTGAGAAACTTATTGAAGAAATGGATAAATTTATACCCGTTCCGGAAAGACCAATCGATGGAAAATTTTTAATGCCCATAGAAGATGTTTTTTCAATTTCTGGCAGAGGAACAGTAGTTACAGGAAGAATTGAAAGAGGAAAAGTAAACGTTGGAGATGAAATAGAAATAGTAGGTATTAGAGATACACAAAAGTCAACGTGTACCGGTGTTGAGATGTTTCGTAAATTACTTGATGAAGGTGTAGCAGGTGACAATGTTGGCGTATTACTAAGAGGAACAAAAAGAGAAGAAGTAGAACGCGGACAAGTTCTATGTATTCCTGGTTCTGTTAAACCACACACTAAGTTCGAATGTGAAGTTTATGTTTTATCAAAAGATGAAGGAGGCAGGCATACTGCTTTTTTTGCTAATTATAGACCACAATTTTATTTTAGAACAACGGATGTAACAGGTGCGATACAGCTACCAAAAGATGTTGAAATGGTGATGCCTGGTGATAATGTTAAGATGACTGTTGAACTCATCACACCAATTGCGATGGAAGAGAAACTCAAATTCGCGATACGGGAAGGTGGTAAAACAGTTGGCGCTGGAGTTGTCTCTAAAATTATAGAGTAAAAGCCAATCATCTGATTTAATTAGAATGATAGGCTAGTAGCTCAATTGGTAGAGCGACGGTCTCCAAAACCGTAGGTTGGGGGTTCGAGTCCCTCCTGGCCTGATGAGAGTCGATAGGAAGATAACTATGGTTGAGTCTGACAAGTTTAACAATAATATACCGCTTTTACTTTTATCTTCAGCCATATTGATTGCAGGTATTGCTGCTTTTTATTATTTTTCTGAAATACGCATGTTTTATCGAGTTGTTGCTCTCATTTTTATTATGATTTTTGCTGCTTTCATTACATATCACACAGATTTTGGAAAAACAGTATATACATATGTAACAGATTCTAAAATTGAACTAAAAAAAGTTACTTGGCCAACCAAACAAGAAACTCTTCAAACAGCATTAGGCGTGGTAGTAGTTGTAATTATAATAGGCATAATGCTTTGGCTATTTGACATGTTGTTGAGTTGGGGCATCGGTACTTTATATGGAGTTAGGTAATTAATATGGCAATGAGATGGTATGTTTTACAATCCTTTTCGGGTTATGAAAACAAAGTAAAATTAGCGCTAGAGGATAGGATTAAAAGAAGTGGATTTCAAGATTCTTTTGAGCAGGTTTATGTGCCAACCGAAGAAGTGATAGAAATGAAAGAAGGTCAAAAAAGAAAAACCGAAAGAAAATATTTTCCAGGTTATGTCATGATTAAAATGGATCTTAATGATGAGACTTGGCATTTAGTAAGAAGTGCGCCTAAAGTTTTAGGTTTCGTCGGTAGTTCAGGAGACAGACCATCACCATTAAATAAGGATGAAGCTGAAAATCTAATTAGAGATATACAAAAAGGTGTCGATAAACCAAAACCAAAAGTCATATTTGAGCCTGGAGAAGTCATAAGAATAACTGAAGGTCCATTTAATGATTTCAATGGGGTAGTTGAAACAGTTGATTTTGAAAAAAATAGATTAACGGTTTCGGTTTTAGTATTTGGAAAACCAACTCCTATTGAATTATCGTTAACACAAGTTGAAAAAGGATAATTAAGATGGCAAAAGAGCTTATAAACCAAATCAAATTACAAGTACCAGCAGGAAGTGCAAACCCAGCCCCGCCAGTTGGGCCAGCTCTTGGGCAACATGGATTAGACATACAAGGTTTCTGCAAACAATTTAATGATAGAACTAAAGACATAGAAAAAGGACTTGCCTTACCAGTAGTCATTAGTGTTTATAAAGATAGATCTTTTACCTTCATTATAAAATCAACGCCGGCAGCAATTTTGTTAAAAAAAGCAGCAGGCATACAAAAAGGAAGTCCTACACCTCAGAGTGAGAAAGTTGGAAAAGTTACAATCAAGCAAATTGAAGAAATTGTTAAACAAAAAGAAGGTGATTTGACAGGCGCGGATATGGAAAGGTCTGTAAAAATAATTGCTGGAACAGCCAGAAGTATGGGCATTGAAGTGGAAAAATAGACATGGGATTAAGTAAAAGAAAAAAAGCAATCTTAGACAAAGTAGATGTTATGAAAACATATCCTTTGAAGGACGCTATTGAGTTACTCAAAAACTCCCCTAAATTAAAATTTACTGAGAGTGTAGATATCAGCATAAACTTGGGTATAGATACTACAAAATCGGATCAGAATGTTCGTGGTTCATCAGCTCTACCGCATGGTATTGGTAAACCCTCCGTAGTTGTTGTTTTTGCTGAAGGGCAAGATGCAAAAGCCGCACAAAAAGCTGGTGCAGATAAAGTAGGGTTTGAAGACTTGATCGAAGAGATAAAAAAAGATAAGGATTTGGAGGCAGACATTGTTATTGCAACCCCTGAATGTATGAAATCACTTGGTCAACTAGGTAGAGTGTTAGGTCCCAAAAACTTAATGCCTAATCCTAAGGAAGGTACGGTAACAAAAAATATAGCTCAAGCTGTAGAAAAAGCAAAAAAAGGACAGATACGCTATAAAATGGATAAGGCAGGAATTATACATACAACCGTTGGAAAGCTAGATTTTGAGACTACACAACTAACAGAAAATATCAAAACTCTAATAAATGACCTAATTAAGGTAAAACCATCTTCAATAAAGGGAAAATATATGCAAAATCTTACATTATCCTCTACTATGGGACCCGGAATTAAGGTAGACTTATCCACAATTGCTGAAGGAAGTAGCTAAAGGAAGGAAATTATGGCGCTGAACCTCGAATTAAAAAAGAATCTAGTTAAAGAAGTCTCTGATATATTAAGTCAGGCAGAAACTGTGATGACAGCTGATTATCGTGGTCTGACTTCAAATGAGCTTAATGAGTTTAGAAAACTATCTAGACAATCTGATATTTATGTAAAAGTCGTAAAAAATAATATGTTAAAAATGGCTTTAAAGAATTCTGAATTTTCAACTTTAGGAGAAAAAGTAATTGGGCCTCAGATTTTAGCGGTTTCGAAAAATAACCTTGGAGAATTTGCAAAGCTTGTTAAAAAATTTGTCGATAATCATGAAAATATTAAAATTAAATCATTGTCATATAAAGGCAATGAACTTGATGTATCTGAGGTTAAAAAATTAGCTTCATTACCATCATATGATGAGGCTATAGCAATACTTATGTCGGTTATGCAAGCACCAATACAAAAGCTTTTGGCTACAATGAATGCAATTCCAACCAAAGTTGTCAGAACTTTTGAGGCAATTAGACAATCTAAGAATTAGTAATTTTTTTTGAATGGGAGAAAATAAAATGGCAGTGACAAAAGATCAAATTCTGGAAACAATTTCAAAGATGACCGTGATGGAAGTTGTAGACTTAGTTTCTGAAATGGAGGAAAAGTTTGGTGTTAAGGCCGCGGTCGCAGCACCAGCTGCAGCACCTGCAGGCGGAGATGCCGCTGCTGGCGCAGAACCAGCAGAGGAGAAATCAGAATTCACTATTTCTCTGACTGGTATCGGAAGCAATAAAGTTGCAGTTATAAAAGCAGCAAGGTCTGTTACTGGATTAGGCCTTAAAGAAGCAAAGGATAAAGTTGAAAGTGCTCCATGCGACCTAAAAGAAGGTGTGAAAAAGGAAGAGGCTGAAGCTTTCAAAAAAGAACTTGAAGAAGCTGGCGCTACAGTTGAACTTAAATAAGCAAGTTGAAATTAAATAAGACTTTCTAAAGATAGCGATTAACTAGTACTTCTGATTTGAAGTACTATTGAGGATTTATTTGTATATGAAATATAGCTATACAGCAAAAAAAAGAATAAGAAAAAATTTTGGGAAACTCAGTGATGTATTACCCATACCAAACTTAATAGAATTACAATTAACTTCATACAATCAATTTTTAGATAGAGATAACACAAATAATAAAAAATCAGGCCTACATAGCGTTTTTGAATCAGTTTTTCCAATATATGATTATTCTAACAATATTAAGTTGGAATATAGCGGTTATAAGTTGGGTAAAGTAGAGTATTCAGAAGAGGAATGTAGGATTACTGGGAAAACTTATTCAGTTCCATTGAAGGTCAACTTAAAACTTACTGTAGGTATTGATCCAAAATCATCTGTAAAACTCGAAGTTTTTGAAAATCCAGAAGTTTTTTTAGGCGAAATACCAATTATGACCAAATTTGGTACATTTGTAATCAACGGAACAGAGAGAGTGGTAGTTTCTCAACTACATCGTTCACCTGGTGTTTTTTTTGATCATGATAAAGGGAAAACACATTCATCTGGCAAACTTTTATTCTCAGCCAGAGTCATTCCATATCGTGGTTCATGGTTAGATTTTGAATTTGACCAAAATGATATTATTTTTGCAAGAATTGATCGCAGAAGAAAACTCCCTTCAACTATAATACTACGCGCTCTTGGTTATAATACTAAAGAAATCATAGACCTGTTTTACACAGAAAATACAGTGACTATTGAAAAGGGACAGTTTTTTCTTAAACAGTCTTTAGAAGATTTAAAAGGAGGTATCGCACCTTTCGATATATCACATAACAGAAAAATAATTGTCTCTAAAGGTAAAAGGATTAATGTTAGGAACATAGAGTTAGCCAAAAAGCTCAAAATGAAAGGTTTTTTTGTACCTAAGGAACATCTCATTGGGAAAAGAATCGCTGAGGATATCATTGATAAAAAGACAGGTGAATTAGTTCTTGGATGTAATGAAGAAATTACGCAAGAGATTTTAGAAAATATTTTTGCTTCTAAATTAAAACAGATAAAAATTTTACATACTAATGAACTTGATAGAGGTCAGTTTATTTGTAATACATTAGATAAAGATTCAACAACTGATCAAGAGACAGCTCTTATTGAAATTTATAGAATGATGAGACCAGGTGAACCACCTACTAGAGAAGCAGCGTCACAACTATTTAATAATTTATTTCAATCACCTGAAAGATATGATTTATCAGCTGTAGGCAGGATGAAATTTGATTCTCGTGTTGGTAGGAGCACTAAAGGAACTAGTGGAGTGCTATCTAATGATGACATTATTGATGTTTTAAGAACTTTAATTAGTATACGAAATGGATTTGATAGTGTTGATGATATTGACCATCTTGGTAATAGACGAGTTAAATGTGTTGGTGAAATGGTTGAGAATGTTTTTAGGGTTGGTCTAGTACGCGTTGAAAAGGCTGTTAAGGAAAGGTTAAGCACAATGGAGTTGGCAGATAAATTACAACCCAAAGACATCGTGAACTCAAAACCAATTACTGCCACACTTAAAGAATTTTTTGGAACGAGTCAGTTGTCCCAATTTATGGATCAGAACAATCCTTTAGCAGAGATCACACATAAGAGAAGAATATCAGCATTAGGTCCTGGTGGATTGACCAGAGAAAGAGCGGGTTTTGAAGTTAGGGATGTACACCCCACCCATTACGGTAGAGTTTGTCCTATAGAAACTCCAGAAGGACCTAATATTGGATTGATAAACTCTCTAGCAACTTACTCAAGAACTAATGAATATGGTTTTCTTGAAACACCATATAGAAAAGTCGTAAATGGAAAAGTAAAAAATGAAATAGAATGGTTATCAGCAATAGAAGAAAGCAAATACACAATAGCTCAAGCAAACACCACACTAGACAACAACAATAAAATAATTGGCGATTTAATTTCCTGTCGTTTTAATAATGAATTTGCGATTACATCTCCAGAAAAAGTTGAATTGATGGATATATCACCTAAGCAAGTCGTTTCAGTAGCAGCTGCATTAATACCATTTTTAGAACATGATGATGCAAACCGAGCACTTATGGGTTCTAATATGCAAAGGCAAGCTGTACCAATATTGAAACCAGAAAAACCACTTGTAGGAACTGGCATAGAAAAAGCAGTTGCTATTGATTCAGGAGCATCATTTGTTGTAAAAAGGGGAGGTGTTGTTGATTATGTTGATGCTTCCAGAATTATCGTAAATGTAGATGACAAAGAGGTTAAAACTGATGATGATACAGGCGTAGACATATATCCTCTTACAAAGTATACGAGAACAAACCAAAATACATGCATTAATCAACGACCACTGGTTAAAACAGGAGACATAATTCAACAAGGTGATGTTATCGCTGATGGACCATCTACAGATTTAGGAGAGTTAGCTCTTGGCCAAAATCTTTTGATTGCGTTTATGCCTTGGAATGGATACAACTTTGAGGATTCTATCCTAGTATCAGAAAGGGTTGTGCATGATGACCGCTTTACTTCAATACACATCGAAGAATTAGAATGTATTGCGCGTGATACTAAACTTGGGTCTGAAGAAATAACTTCAGATATACCAAATGTTAGTGAAAATCTGTTAAACAAATTAGATGAGGCAGGAATCGTCTATGTAGGAGCAGAAGTAAAGTCAAATGATATATTGGTTGGTAAAGTGACACCAAAAGGGGAGAGTCAACTCACACCCGAAGAAAAACTTCTCAGAGCAATTTTTGGTGAAAAAGCATCTGATGTAAAAGATACTTCATTGAAGGTACCTTCAGGGATGGATGGAACAGTTATTGATGTTCGTGTTTTTACTCGAGAGGGTGTGGAAAAGGATAAAAGGGCACTTGATATTGAAGAAGCCGCGATAAAATTTGCCAAGAAGAATTTGGAAGATGAATTACGAATTAATCAAGAAAATATATATACTCGTATTCGAAAGATATTGATAAACAAATTAGTTGTATCGGCACCTGGCAGTATCAAAAAAGGATCAAAAATTACTGAGACCGTGTTGGCAAATGTACCAAATAAAGAATTACAAGATTTTCAAGTGAAGACAGAATTAGTAAATAAAAATCTTGCTAAAATTCGTCAGCAGCTTTCGACTTTAGAGGCAAAATTCAATAGTGACCTAGAACATGCAACACAAAAAATTT
>NZWU01000029.1 GCA_002701705.1 Gammaproteobacteria bacterium | reverse complement strand
ATTTTTTAAATTTGGTAATTTTGATTTCAAACCAATAGCAAAAACTTCATCAACGAACTTCACAGGATGTATTTTTAGTGATTTTAGAATATTTTTTGGCATTTCCTTAAGGTCTTTTTCATTTTCTTTTGGAATTATCACTTCTTTGATGCCACCTCTTAATGCCGCAAGCAATTTTTCTTTAAGCCCACCTATTTCTAAGACCTCACCACGCAATGTTATTTCACCAGTCATGGCAACATCAGACCTTACCGGGATACCAGACAACGTTGAAGCCACCGCTAATGCCATACTAATGCCAGCGCTTGGACCATCCTTTGGTGTTGCTCCTTCTGGCACATGTATATGTAAGTCTTTGGTATCATGAAAATCACAGCTGATGCCAAGAGATTTAGATCTCGTGCGAACAACAGTAATAGCAGCTTTTATAGATTCCTGCATTACGTCACCTAATTGACCAGTTTGAATAAATTTACCTTTACCAGCCATTAGCGCGCACTCTATACGGAGAAGTTCACCTCCAACTGATGTCCAAGCTAGTCCATTTACTTGGCCAATTTGATCTTTACTATCAATGATTCCAAAACTATATTTTTTTACACCAAGATAATCACCTAAAATCTGAGGTGTTATTTTAGTTTTCTTTGTATTCTTTGATTTTTTAACAAGTATGCTTTTAACGACCTTTCGACAGATTTTAGATATAGCGCGATCAAGTCCTCTTACACCAGCTTCACGCGTGTAATAACGAATTATTTCTTTAATTGAATTTATATGAATTGATAATTCCTTTGAAACAAGACCATTCTGTTGAAATTGTTTTGACATTAAATATTTTTTTGCTATGTTTACTTTTTCATCTTCAGTGTAACCAGGTATTCTAATTACCTCCATCCTATCTAATAGTGGTAATGGAATATTATCAACTGAATTAGCAGTTGCTATGAACATTACATCTGATAAATCAAATTCAATTTCAAGATAATGATCACTAAAATTATAATTTTGTTCTGGGTCTAACACTTCAAGTAATGCCGAAGATGGGTCGCCTCTAAAATCCATAGCCATTTTATCTATTTCATCAAGTAAAAATAATGGATTACGTTCTTTAGCTTTAGCTAAATTTTGTATGACCTTGCCAGGCATTGAACCTATATATGTTCTCCTGTGTCCTCGAATCTCAGCTTCATCTCTAACTCCTCCAAGAGACATTTTTAGGAACTTTCTATTAGTTGCCCTTGCAATTGACATACCCAGGGATGTTTTCCCTACACCAGGAGGTCCTACGAGGCACAATATTGGGCCTTTAAGCTTTTTAACTCTTTTCGTGACAGCTAAATACTCAAGTATTCTTTCTTTAACTTTTTGAAGTCCATAATGATCATCTTCTAGAATTTTATTAGCATGAGATATATCAGTATTAACTTTTGCCTCTTTATTCCATGGCAAACTAATTACGGTATCTATATAATTTCTTACAACAGTGGCTTCTGCTGACATAGGCGACATCATTTTGAGCTTATTATATTCAGACATAACCTTTTCATTTGCTTCAGGAGGCAGTCCAGTACCTTCTATTTTCTTCATTAGGGAATCCAAATCACTTCCCTCATCACCTATTTCACCTAGTTCTTTCTGAATTGCTTTCATTTGCTCATTTAGATAATATTCTCTCTGGCTTTTTTCCATTTGTTGTTTAACTCTTCCTCTTATCTTTTTTTCTACGTGTAACACATCTAGTTCATTGCCCATTGATTTAATAAGGAATTCACTACGATCTTTGATATTTGATAATTCTAAAACCTTCTGTTTTTCATCAAGTTTTAACGTCATATGAGCGGCAATGCTATCAGCCAATTTTGAAATATCATCAATGCCGGAAACTGTTGACAGAACTTCCGGAGGGACTTTTTTATTAAGTTTTACATACTGGCTAAACGTATCCTCCAAAGTCCTTGATATGGCATCTATTTGTGTTTGATTTAAACCAAGGGTTTCATCAATTTCAGTGTAGTCAGCAAGGAAGTATTTATTTTCTTCTGTGATATTAATTATTTTTGCTCTGGATACACCTTCCGCCAAGACTTTCATAGTTCCGTCTGGCAATTTAAGCAATTGTAGTATAGTTGCTATGCTCCCTATTTGATAAAGATTCTCTGGATCAGGGTCATCAACTTCAGAAGATTTTTGAGTTACAAGTAATATCTTCTTATTATTAATATTCATAGAATCCTCAAGAGCTGCGATAGATTTAGGTCTTCCTACAAATAATGGGACAACCATATTTGGATAAACAACTACGTCCCTCAATGGCAGCAAAGGAATTTGATTTATTTTAGTTTTCTTTGTCATAACAGTTATCTTATTATTGGTACGAAAATTTTTTTTTCAACTATTCTTTTGATCCTGATTTAGTTTTTTTGTTTTTACCATATATAAGAAGCGGATTATTTGATGCTTCAATTACACTTTTATCAATTACCACTTTAGAGATATCAGGTGTAGATGGCAGATCATACATTGTATCAAGTAATATTTTTTCAAGTAAAGTTCTTAAACCTCTTGCACCAGTCTTTCTTTCCATTGCCCTTTTAGAGATACTCATTAGAGCATCTTTTCTAAATTCAAGTTCACAATTTTCCATTTGAAACAAACGGTGGTACTGTTTCACCAAAGCATTTTTTGGTTCAGTTAGAATTTTTACTAAACTAATTTCATCTAATTCTGCTAATGTTGCAATTACCGGTAACCTACCAACAAATTCTGGTATTAGTCCATATTTAATCAAGTCTTCAGGGCCAACACTATTTAGAGTTTCAAAAAAATGCAGATTATCATTTTTTTCACGAACAGTAGCTGAAAAACCAATTCCAGATTTATCAGTTCTTTCTTGAATGATTTTATCTAAACCTGAAAAAGCGCCACCAACTATAAATAAAATATTAGCAGTATTAACTTGTAGGAATTCCTGTTGCGGATGTTTTCTTCCACCTTGAGGTGGCACAGAAGCCACTGTCCCCTCAATCAGTTTCAATAATGCTTGTTGAACACCTTCTCCAGAAACATCTCTTGTAATTGATGGGTTATCTGATTTTTTTGAAATTTTATCTATTTCATCTATATAAACAATTCCTGTCTGTGCCTTTTCAACATCATACTCACAATTTTGTAGAAGTTTCTGAATGATATTTTCAACATCTTCACCTACATAACCAGCTTCAGTTAAAGTTGTTGCATCTGCAATTGTAAAAGGAACGTTGAGTAGCCTTGCAAGCGTTTCAGCAAGTAATGTTTTGCCACAACCTGTTGGGCCAATTAGAAGTATATTGCTTTTATTAAGTTCAACAGAATTTTTTGACACTTTAGAATTTAATCTTTTATAGTGATTATATACTGCAACTGATAAAACTTTTTTTGCATGCTCTTGTCCGATAACATATTCATCTAAAAAGTTTTTTATTTCATTTGGTTTTGGTAAACTTTCTTTAGATTGTAAAGATTTTTCCTCTTGTTCTTCTTTTATAATTTCATTACATAACTCCACACACTCATCACAAATAAAAACTGATGGTCCTGCAATAAGTTTATTAACTTCATTTTGGTTTTTTCCACAAAATGAGCAATGAAGTAATTTATTTGAATCTTTTATATCTGTATCCATTATTGAATTCCTTATATCAAATTATACATCTCATTTACTATATTGTAAAAAAATATAGCAATATTACTAAATAGCGGTTATTTATTTCTTTTTGAGGGGTCTAGTTTGAAGAATGCTGTCAATTATACCGTATTTTTTTGCTTCCATAGAGGTCATGAAATTATCTCTTTCTGTATCTAATTGTATTTGATTGAGTGATTGTCCAGTATTTTTAGATAATATCTCATTCAATCTTGATCTTATGTTTAAAATTTCTTTTGCTTGTATATCAAAATCAGTTGCTTGGCCTTGAAAGTTTCCAATTGGTTGATGTATCATCACTCTTGAATTTGGAAGAGCATGACGTTTTTTCTTTGCACCTCCGGCTAGTAATACTGCGCCCATACTAGCAGCTTGACCTACACATAAGGTACTCACATCAGGATTGATAAATTGCATAGTATCATAGATAGACATGCCTGCTGTTACAGACCCTCCGGGAGTATTAATATACAGATGGATATCCTTTGTTGGGTTTTCAGATTCCAAAAACAGTAATTGAGCAACAATTAAATTAGCAGTATGGTCTTCTACAGATCCAACAAGAAAAACAATGCGTTCTTTCAGTAATCGAGAATAAATATCATACGCCCTTTCACCTCTTGATGTCTGCTCTACAACCATTGGGATTAAGTTATTTGTAATTTCACTATTCCCCATCTAATTCATTACCTCAGAAAAACTTTTTTTAACTTTATTAAGTTTACATTTCTTCTTAATATGTTCCATAATATCATTTTCTAGAACTTGGTTCTTTAACTGATTCAAATATTTTTGGTCTTTTTTCATCTTTTCAATAATAGTAGTTAATTCAGACGGATATCTTTTTGAAATAAAATTATAAATATCTTGTTCAGTTATGTTAATTTTTAATGTTTCAGCTATTTTCATGAAAATTAAATTAAGTTTAGCTCTTTTTATCGCAACTTTATTAAGTTCTGTTTTTGTTACATCATCAATATTTTTCATCATGCCTTTATATTGAGTCATAATTGATTGCTTTTCAGACTCAATTAAATACTTTGGTATCTCAAATGTATTTGTATCAACTAAAGCTTGATTAATAGATGCATTTCTATGAGAGCTAATTTTACCTTCCAATTCATGTCTCATATGGTCTAAAATATTTTCTCTAAATTTTTTATCATCACAGTCATCAAGGCCAAATTTTTTATAAAATTCTTTATTTAACTTCGGCATAATGCCTTTATAAATAGCTTTGATAAATACATTATATTCTGCTTTTTTACCAGAAATATTTTTATCAGGAAAATCATTTGGTATATCATAAGTAAATTTAATCTTACTTGCAGAAGTTTCATTGGCAACAGCCTTAAAAAATTTTTGATAAAGCTCAACAGTTGCCACATCACCCTTAATAGAATCATCAAGTACAAAAGTAAAATCTTTTTGTTTGCTACCATCAAATTCTTTATTATCAACCAAGGCTTCATAGTCAATAACAATTTTATCGCCGGCAACAGCTTTTTCTTTAGTCTTCTCCCATTTTGTATGTTGTTTTTGTATATTTTTTATAACTTCATCTATATCATTTTCATCGATTTCAACTTCAAAATCTTCAATTGACATATTTGATAAATCTTCAATTTCAAATGCAGGAATAACTTCAAATTTAACTGTAAAAATAAAGTCATTTTCAAATGAAGGTTCTGAATCAATTGATAATTGAGGTGGGCTAGCCGTTTGCAAATTATTTTCAGATAAAACTTTTTGAAGGTGCGTCTCTACTAAATCATTAACAGATTCTTTGTGTATTTGATTTTTGTATTTACTCAAAATTAGTTTATCAGGAGCCTTCCCTGATCTAAAACCATCAAACTTAGCTTTTGATCGATACTCAACTAAATACTTATCAAATGTAGATTTATATCCCTGTTTGGGCACAGTTATAGTAATAGCTCTCTCTAGTCCTTCTAATTTATTAATTTTAGTAGAGTTATCCATATTTACTTGCATTTAAAAGTTAAAACATACTTGTCATTTTCAAATGTGTTATCTTCTACTTCTTCTCTTATTACGACATATTCATTAGTCAAACACTTGTTTTTAGCTACTTCTTGGCACTCCTCCTCCTCCTCAGATAGGCACATCATTTCTTCTCCAGATATTATTAATTTTGCTTTAACAGCAGTTGCACTGCTAGGCAAATCTTTAGTTGCACAAGCTGATAAAATAAAGACACTTAAGAACAATGCAGGAATAGTTGTTTTCATAATCTTTGCTCCATTTTGAGATTACGAGAGGAGAGACTCGAACTCTCACACACAAAGGTACTGGATCCTAAATCCAGCGCGTCTACCAATTCCGCCACTCTCGCAAACTTTTATAACTCACTTTTAAGAATTAAAACCCAATATAAATCCACAACATAATGATATCATTAATTTTTAAAAAGTATGCTATAAGAAAATATTTTAATCAATATTTCTCATAATATATTCATTCAAATTTAGTCCACTTTTTAACGATGTTGTTATTTCATTTAGGTATTTTGTATTTACAGTCTTGGAAACAATGAAGCTTTCTATTTGATGTAAGTGTTCAGCAAAAGGGAATTCAATATTATTAAATAAATTAATTGGTTTATCTTGATTAAACCCAGATGTTGCGCTCGAGTTTTTATAAACAATAAAGGGTATGTTGTGCAGTGCTGCAAATAAAATTCCAGTTGTCCATGTCATAAATATAATTTTTTTATGTTGTAACATTAATGATTGACTATCTAATAAAGGATTTTGAAGATTAATTTTATATCCAAGCAATTTCTCTACTCTATCTTTTTGAATAAGCATATTTGATCGTGAATCTAATCTATCTGTTTGATTTATTAATTCATGATATTTCCATGTTACGGAGACATCATGTTTTTTTAAGATAGATGCTAAATCTAGTGTATGATCTTCAAATGAATTTAAATCTATTCTATCCCCATGCCCTAACATCACAAGAAGATCAATATTATTTTTTTTCACTGCATTTACCGTTTTAAAAGGGAATCTTATGATTTCAGTACTCCACCCTTTGTTGTTTAATTTTTTTGATGACTCAAAGTTCCATGCTAATAATTTGGTAGGCATATAGTTTGCTTTGTTAATAAATGGGTAATCACTCTCAGAATACAAACCATGTGGTAGATGCTCTACCTCTATATTGTTTGTTCTAGCAACTTGTGTAATTAATCTCCTTAAAGGTGTATTGATATCATCGGTGATAATTTTTTTAGTCCCAGATTTAATAAATAAAATCTCAATTTTATAAGATAATTCATTTAGATAAGTGGATGGGTAATAATCATAAAAATTATTTACAATTTGTTGAATTAATTCAATTTGGTCAACACGGAAAGACTTCCATGCTTTTTTGTCTAGTTCATGGTTTTTCATATTACTTCGCATGAAATCACGATAAAATATATCTTTAGTATTATTTTTTAAAAATAATCCCAAAAGGAACAACCTCGCTCTATCAATAATTTTTAGGTAGCTAATACGAAATAATGATAAAGTTTTATCCTGTATTTGGGAATCAAGAACAAATGCTTTGTGATTGTTGAATTTAAGAATTTTAGTTATGAACATTAAAAAGAGATTATTATTATCCAATGAATTATTTTCTGGTATATCGCTTGCTATTAATTGACTATGTGAATAACTAAATTTAGGTGATGGTGTTTCATTATAAATCAGACTAATTTTCATTTTTTTAATACTATTTTCTATAGCCTTTTTAAATAATATTGAAATAGACGTACTAGCTTCAATTTCCTGTATGTTTGGGTATTTCTTTATTAAGGAATGAAGACGGTTATATATTGCATTATATTGTATTAATATCCGATAAATAAAAGTAAAGGCTACAAATATCCATTTGAAGGACTCTTTTGTTTTTGTTTGATAATATAACGCACTTTCTAGATTCTCTATTTCTTGCTCTTCGTCCATAAGATTCTCTAATTCAAAAAAATATTCAATATTTTTATGGTCATTTTTGAGACGCTTATAACAAGATTTAGAAAAAGTTAAATATAGATTCTCATTCTTGTGTGAAATTTTATCTGGATTATCTATTAATACTATCTTCAATTTGTCCACATATTGATTTAAAAACCAATTAATTCTTTTTTTATGAATTGTAAATTGTCATTAAAGGTTAATAGTATCATTATTTTGAAAATTTGTTGAATTTACAAGATGTTAAGGGTGGACGATGGGATTCGAACCCACGACAACTGGTACCACAAACCAGGGCTCTACCACTGAGCTACGCCCACCATAATAAAATAATAACATAATAACGCGCCTGGAAGGATTCGAACCTCCGACCTCATCGTTCGTAGCGATGCACTCTAATCCAACTGAGCTACAGGCGCAAATTTCGGGGTGATAGGATTCGAACCTACGACCTACTGGTCCCAAACCAGCCGCGCTACCAAGCTGCGCTACACCCCGTAACATTAAACTATTATACATATCATATTAGAATTTGAAATTATAAGTTACTTTATCTTCCAAACGGTTCTATCTGCTAAATCCTCAATTTCAATATCCATTTGATTAAGTTTTTGCCTGATTTTATCTGCTTTATCAAAATCTTTATTTTTCCTAGCTAAATTCCTTTCATTAATTAATTCTTTTATTACAACTTCATCGATTAAAGTTTCTTTGACCGGTTTATTATCATTTTTAAAATCAAAGCCTAAAAAATTACATGAAGATATGAATGCTTTTTTATCATGTCTGTTAGCTTTTGCCTTTTTAGAGACAGAAGATAAATATGTCATTGCTTCTGGAGTGTTCAGGTCATCAGATAAAATATCAACTAATTCATCACACTCATCTTCACTATTATTTATTGAACTATTATCATTAAAAATTTTTTCAAATTTTTTTATTAGATTAATGGATTCATCAATAGTTGAAGCACTCCAGTTTAAAGGCTGTCTATAATGTGCAGACATAAGGGCTAATCTAATTGTCATAGGCGATATTTTTTTAATTAGGTCATTAATTAATATCACATTTCCAAGTGATTTTGACATCTTTTTTTTATTTACAAGAACAATTCCATTATGAAACCAATAATTACAGTATTTTGTATTGGTTGCGCAAAATCCTTGAGCTATCTCATTCTCATGATGAGGAAAAATTAGATCATTCCCTCCCCCATGTATATCTAAAATGTTATCCATACCAATTATTTTTTTTACCATGCTAGTGCACTCAATGTGCCAACCTGGCCTTCCATAACCCCAAGGACTATCCCATCCAGGTTGTTCTTTATCTGATGGTTTCCATAAGACAAAATCTCTTGGTGATTTTTTATAAGAGGCAATTTCTATTCTAACGCCATCAATCATCTCGTCTAAGGTACGATTAGAAAATTTTCCATAATCTGGAAATTTTTCTGTATCAAATAAAACATGGTTGTCAGCAATATATGTGAAACCTCCATCAATAATTTTATTTATTGTCTCAATAATTATAGGGATATTATCTGTAACTTTTGGTTGAAATGTTGGCTCTAATAATCCCAACACACTCATATTCTGTTGATAAATTTTTGTATATTTTTTGCTAATTTCGAAGACAGTCTTTTTTTCACTTTTAGCTGCATCCATTATTTTGTCATCAACATCAGTTATGTTTCTAATGTAATTAACTTTTCTATACCTTTTTTTTAATAAACGAAATAATATATCTGGAATTAAAGCTGCACGAGCATTTCCGATATGTGGGTTACTATAAACGGTTGGCCCACAAACATACATGTTCACACAATCCTCGTTTGCTGGCTGAAATATTTCTTTTTTCTTAGTTAGGGTGTTAAAAATTTTTATCTTCATGCTATGATATTTATGCATATTAAAATTATGAAATCTAAATCAGCTTTTTTAACATTATCATATTTTTTACTTCTATTTACCTTTGTTTCCCCATGTTATAGTATACAGGAATTAGGAAAAATCGAGGATATAAAGTTGGTTAAACTAGAAACAAACAAAGGAAATATTACCATCAAACTTTTTGCTAATGAAGCTCCTGAAACAGTAAAGAATTTTTTATATTATGCTGAAAATGGTCATTACGAAGGCACAATTTTTCACAGAGTCATCAAAGGCTTTATGATACAAGGAGGTGGGCACCTGCCAGATATGTCTCCAATCAATCCTATTGCGCCTGTTGTCAATGAATCTAATAATAATCTAAGTAACAAAAAAGGTACTGTAGCAATGGCAAGAACAAATGATCCCCATTCCGCTACCTCTCAATTTTTTATAAATTTAGTAACTAATGAATTTTTAGATAAAAAAAATGCACAAGATGACTTTGGTTATTGTGTATTTGGAGAAGTTATCGAAGGAATGGAAGTTGTCGAAAACATAGGCGAAGTTACTACTAATAATAAATCTGGTCATTCTGATGTACCAGTAGAAAATATAATTATAAATAAAATAGAAGTTATTGATCAATAATTATGTCAACACTTTTTCTATCTGATTTACATTTAGACAAAAATAGACCTGAAATAATAAACTATTTTGTTGATGCTCTTTCTAACCTTGAAAATGATATCTCATCAATATATATATTAGGTGATTTAGTTGAGTATTGGGTAGGAGATGATGACCCTGGAGTAGGATTACAGAAAGTATTTGACGCTATTCATAAAAAGACCTCTACTACACCAATCTATTTTATGCATGGAAATAGAGATTTTTTAATGAGTAAGAGTTTCTGCAAAAAATATGGAATGGAATTAATAAAAGATCCAACAGTTATCAATTTATATGGTAAAAAAATATTACTTATGCATGGAGATACTTTGTGCACTGATGATGTAGAATATCAAAAATATAGAAAAATAGTTAGGTCTGTGGAATGGCAACAAGAGATGTTGAAGAAAACACTTAAAGAAAGGCTTATCATTGCTGAAAATTTGAGAAAAAAAAGTTTACAAGAAA
>NZWU01000028.1 GCA_002701705.1 Gammaproteobacteria bacterium | reverse complement strand
TTTTCTTTTAGTTTGCCAGTTATTTGATCCAATTTAGAAAAGATCCCGTTAACTGAATTATACTTTGTAAGTAATTCAACTGCTGTTTTTGGCCCAACTTTTTCAACCCCTGGTATATTGTCTGATGTATCGCCAACTAACATAAGATAATCAAGAATCTGATTAGGTAGGATGCCAAATTTTTTCTTAACTCCATTAATGTCTAGAATTCTATCGTCAATACTATTAATTAGAACAATATCTTCAGTAACTAACTGCGCTAAGTCTTTATCTCCAGATGATATAACCACTCTATTTTTTTTTGATGATAACTTAGTTGCTAGTGTTGCAATAACATCATCTGCTTCTACTCCAGGTACTTGTAGAACTGTAATGCCAAGTGATTTAATAAAATCTATTAATGGTGGCACTTGTTCACTAAGTTCCTTAGGCATTGCTTTTCTATTAGCTTTATATTCTTTATAAATATCATGTCTGAAAATTTTTCCTTTTGGGTCAAAAACAACAGACAAATATTTGGGTTTATAATTTTTGATCAACTTATTAATCATATTAACAACACCATGAATCGCTCCAGTGTTAAATCCAGAAACAGTTGTTAAATTTGGAAGAGCATAGAAAGCTCTGTACAAATAAGAAGACCCGTCAACGAGAACAAAATTATCTCTATTTTTATCAACTAAAATCATATAACCTTAGATAAGTTTATTCCAAAAAAAGATTTATAACTTATAATAAGCTGAAATAGCTATGTCTGTATATACAAAAATAACCGAAGCTGAATTAGAATTGCATCTTAAAAATTACTCACTAGGAAGGATTATAAATTTTTCTGGTATATCAGAAGGTATAGAAAATACTAACTATTTACTTGTGACAGACAATGGTGAATTTATATTTACTATTTTTGAGGCGATAAAAGCTGAAAAAGTTAATAATTACTTATCATTTATGAATCATGTAAACCTTAAAGGTTTAAAATCTCCTCTAGTAATTGAATCAAATAATAGTGAATTATACAAAATTATTAAAAATAAACCATCTGCGGTAATACAGAAACTAGATGGAGAATCAATTAGCCAGCCAAATAATGAGCATTGTATCCAATTAGGAAAGACCCTTTCTGATTTTCACGCATGTGGATCAGATTTTTCATCAGAAATACTAAACCCTAGAGGTCTCATGTGGGCTGAGAAGGCGTTGGAAAAGTTAAAGGGTTTGCTTGATGAAAATAAATTAAAATTAATTAAGGATTCAATTAAAATTCAGAAAATTTTTTCAGAAGCTAATTTACCATCTGGCATGATTCATGCTGATCTTTTTAGAGACAATGTTTTATTTTCAAATGGCAAAATTTCAGGAATGATTGACTTTTATTATTCATGTACAGGCACATATATCTATGATCTTGCAGTGGTTTCAAATGATTGGTGCAACAAAGAAAACAATTCTATTAATCATGAAAAACAAAATTTGCTACTATCAGAGTATAATAAATACAGAGAAATAACTAATGAAGAAAAATTACAATGGAAAGCTGCGCTAGTTACAGGTGCGCTTAGATTTTATCTTTCACGATTAATAGATTTACACTTTCCAAAAATTGGTGAAATAACGCACATTAAGGATCCATCTATTTTTGAAAATATTTTGACTGATCGGATAAAAAATTCGTATGAAATTGATATATGAAAAAGATACAAAAATATCTAGATAGTGTCACTGAGGCAATTGGTAGCTTTACTAGCTACATAGTTTTTTTTATGGTGCTTTTAGTAATAATAACTTTATTTCTAAGATATGTTTTAAATATTGGTAGTGTAGCTCTACAAGAATCTATCATGTATCTACATGCATTTTTTTTTATGGCAGGGATAAGCTTTTCGATAAAAGAAAACTCGCATGTGAAAATTGATATTCTTTCACAAAAATTTCACGATAAGAAAAAAAATATTGTATCAATTTTGGGAATTATATTTTTTATGATTCCTTTCTCAGTTTTCATTATTTTTATAAGTTCAGATATGGTTATTAAATCTTGGGAAATAATGGAGCAGTCAGGTGAGGCAGGTGGATTAAACCTTGTTTATATTTTGAAAAGTATTATTCCTTTCACAGGTATATTAATTTTGCTTCAGAGTGTTTCTGAGCTTATTAAGAATACACAGTCATATTTAAAATGAATATTGAATACTTTGCTATTATTTTTGTTTTAACCACTTTCACTTTTTTATTATCTGGCTATCCAGTAGCTTTTGTGTTGTCAGGGATATCACTAATCTTCGCATATTTTGGAATAATGTTGGAAATTTTTGATTATTCATATCTATTAGCTTTTCCAAATAGACTCTATGGAATCATGACTAACCAAAACTTGCTTGCTGTACCGCTGTTCATTTTCATGGGTTCAGTCTTGGAAAAAACTGATATCGCTGAAAATTTACTTAAATCTATGAATAGTTTATATAAAAACAGTTCTGGTGGCTTAGGGATATCAGTCATAATTGTAGGAACATTAATGGCAGCTACTACTGGAATTGTTGGTGCAAGTGTTGTAACCCTTGCTCTTTTGTCACTACCAGTAATGCTTAAAAATGGTTATCCTTCTTCCCTTGCATGCGGTACCATCTGTGCTTCAGGAACCCTTGGGCAAATAATACCTCCTTCACTAGTTCTTATTTTACTTGCCGATGTACTATCTTCTGCATATCAGCAAGCCCAATTGAATGCCGGAATTTTTTCTCCCGATACTGTTACAATCGGAGATCTTTTTGCGGGAGCAATCCTCCCAGGATTAATACTTCCTATTCTTTATATTTTTTATATAAAATCACAAAAGATAAACAAAAATCAAACTGACAATAATAATGTGCAAGATTATCAATACCAAGACTTATTAAAATCTTTTCTTCCGCCATTGATATTAATTTTTCTTGTTTTAGGTTCTATTATCCTCGGTTTCGCAACCCCATCAGAGGCTGCAGCTGTGGGTGCCGCTGGAGCATTGCTTTTATCATTTATGCAAAACAAATTCACAAAAAATGTTTTGGAAAAGACTTCGAGACAAACCATAAAAATAACTAGTATGGTGTTTATGATACTCATTGGCGCAACTTTATTTTCACTTGTTTTTCGTGGCTTTGAAGGTGAGTCACTAATACACAGTTTATTAATTGATTTACCATCAGATAAAAATATATCATTGATAATTGTGTTGATATTAATGTTTTTTTTAGGTTTTATTTTAGACTTTATTGAGATTATATTTATTGTGATACCTTTATTTGGGCCTACACTATTTTCACTTGGGTTTGATCCTATTTGGATTGGTATTCTAATCGCTATGGTTTTGCAGACTTCATTTCTTACCCCACCATTTGGATTTTCTTTATTTTATTTAAGAGGGGTTGCTCCAAAAAATATATCAACATCAGACATATATAAAGGGGTTTATCCATTCATCGGACTACAAATATTAGTAATTATATTTATTTTTTTATTCCCTGGTATAACAACTTTTTTACCAGAAATTTTGTTTGACTAAACTATTCTCTAAAATTTATATATGATTTTTCTGAAAGGTTTGTCCATGGAGTAACTTCTTCTTGGAATTTTTTATAAGAAGTATATACCTCTTGTGTAATTGCATCTGTTTTTCCTATTTTATCAATAACTTCTTCTGAAATTTTTTTCAGAAATTTCATTACTTGTTTTGGAAATTCATTAATTTTTATACCTTCAGAAATTAAAAATTGTAGTGCTTGATTATTCTTTGAAGTATAGTCTGCCAACATATCAATATTTGCTGCCTTGCATGAAATATCTATTATGAATTTTAAATCTGATGGTAGTTGTTCATAGGCATCTTTGTTGATAGTACATTCAAGGGTTGGTCCTGGCTCATGCCAACCAGGATAATAATAGTACTTTGCTGCTTTATGCAAACCAAATGCTCTATCATTGTAAGGGCCTACCCATTCTGTTGCATCAATAGCACCAGTTTGTAACGCAGTAAAAAGTTCCGTTCCTGGTAAGGTTATTGGAACTCCACCAGCTTTTGCTAAAACTTCTCCACCCAAACCAGGTATTCTCATTTTTAGTCCTTTCAGGTCTTTAGGACTGCTAATTTTTTTATTAAACCATCCACCCATTTGAACTCCTGTGTTACCTGCTGGTCGTGGTATCAAATTGAATTTCTTATATAGTTTTTCCCACAACTTTAATCCACCACCATAGTATAGCCATGCATTCATTTCTTGTGCATTCATACCAAATGGAACTGATGAAAAGAATTGGCATGCCTGACTCTTTCCTTTCCAATAATATGCACCTGAATGTCCAAGTTCTGCTCCACCCCCTGCAACAAAGTCAAAAACTTCCAATGGGGGGACTAACTCATTAGCACCAAAAACTTTCACCTTGATCCTATTGTTTGATAATTGATTTATGATTTTAGCTAAATTTTCTGCGCCTACGCCCAGCCCTGGAAAATTTTTTGGCCAAGATGTAACCATCTTCCATTTAAATTGTGTTTTTACATCTGAAGATGCTACATTAGAAGCTAGGATTGAACCGCCAACAAGTGAAACACCAATTGATCTAATAAAGTCTCTTCTTTTTATCTTCTTCATATTATAAAAATTCCAAATTGCTATAATTTAAAACCAAAACTTTATAGCCATAATTATCAAAGTTTATATGAAGTTTTAAATCATCTCTAGCCCCCTCATACCTCTGTATTATTCCTTCTCCAAATTTTGTGTGCCTGACCCTTTGGCCAATTTGGAAAAAGTATTTTTTTTTCGGAGCAGAAACAGAAACTGATTGTAAATTGGAGTTTGACTTAACATTTTGTAACATATCATCTGGTATTTCACTTATAAACCTTGATGGGATTAAATGTTGGAATGACCCATGTAGGTAGCGACCATCAGCATAAGTGATAAAAAGTATTTTCATAGCTCTTGTAATTGCTACATAACATAATCTTCTTTCTTCTTCCAAAAAATCACCCTCAGTATTTCTCCTCTCATTGGGAAATATACCTTCCTCAAGGCCTGTCAAAAAAACGATTGGGAACTCTAGGCCTTTAGCTGAGTGGATTGTCATAAGTTGCACTGGATCCTCATGAGTTTTTGATTGATATTCGCCAGCTTCTAAAGAAGCATTATCCAAAAAATCTCTGACTAAATCATCACTATCAAGATTATTGTTTTCATAAGACTCAGCATGAGACATTAATTCCTCAAGGTTTTCATGCTTTGATAATGCCTCTTCTCCTTTCTGGTTTCCATAGTAAGATTTTAAAGTAGATAATTTAATTGTATTCTCAATTAGAGAAGACAAATCAGCAGTTTTAGTCAGTTCCGAAATCTTCTTAATAATTTCAGTAAAAGATTTAATTGAATCTATTGACCTTGTAATTTTTAATTCTTCAAGATTTTGAATAGATTCCCATAGTGAAATCGAACATGATTTAGAATGTCGCCTAATGCAATCCATTGTTTTTTCACCGATACCTCGGGGAGGGACATTTATGATTCTTTCAAATGCAACATTATCAGAAGTGTTAACTGCTAATCGTATATATGCAATAACATCCTTAATTTCTGCTCTTTCAAAGAAACGGAATCCGCCAAAAATTCTATAAGGTATTTTCCTGGCATTTAATTCCTCTTCTAATCTTCTAGAAAGGAAGTTATTCCGATATAAAATAGCGATTTCGGATCTTTTAAAACCACTGTCAACAAACCAATTAATTTTTTCAGCAATAAATCTAGATTCATCATCATTGTTGTAAGCTTGGTATAAATAAACTGGCTCCCCTTTTTTTGAGAGAGTCCATAAATTTTTTCCTAATCGCTTTTTATTATTTTTGATTAGATTATTTGCTACATCTAAAATTTTGTTTGTAGAACGATAGTTTTGTTCTAATTTGAAAATCTCAACATTACTAAATTCATCTTTGAATAATTGTATATTTTTACTGCGAGCACCCCTCCAGGCATAAATAGACTGATCGTCATCTCCTACCGCATATAAAGATCCTTTGTCTCCATTTAAAGCCTTGAGTAAATTAAATTGCAAAGTGTTTGTATCTTGAAATTCATCAACCATAATATGTTGGAATCTATTATTATAATAATTAAGTAATTCAGATTTGTTTTTGAGTGTTTCGTAAGTAGTCAAAATTAAATCAGCAAAATCTAATGAATTTGTTTGTTTACGAACTTCTTCATAATCTTTAAAAATATCTCTGTAAGTATCATCTTTGGCTGATGAATCAGATATCCTTTTCCCCTTGTCTTTCTGTGAATTGATGAATGACTGTAAAGCTTTTGGGTCATAGATTTTATCATCTAAATTCTTATTCTTTATAACTCTCTTAATCATTCTTTGTTGATCTTGTGAATCCAATATGGAAAAAAACTCAGATATACCTGCATCTTTCCAATGTATTTTTAAAAAACGACGACAAATTCCATGAAATGTTCCAAACCATAAACCTTGAGATGAAATATGGAGTAGGTTCTCGATTCTTTGCTTCATCTCATTTGACGCTTTGTTAGTGAATGTTAATGCCAATATATTGCTAGGCTTAATATCAAATTCGTGAATCAGTTTTGCTACCCTACACGTTAAAACTTTAGTTTTTCCACTACCTGCTCCTGCTAGAATTAACTTATTTCCTTGACTGCAGTTTACAGCTTCTCTTTGTTGATCATTTAGTTCTTTAAATTCTATTTGCTCAGTCACTAATCTTCCCTAGGTCTTAAAATAAATATCAGTACAAGAACAATGAGAATGTACGGCGCCGAAAAATTGAAATATAGGTTTAGTTTATCAAAGGAAGTAAACAAAATTGCCATAATTGTTGGTGGAATCAGCAAGAAAAATATTGAAAAATACCAATAGTTACGCAAACTATTTTTTCTAACTTGGTTTTCAACTTGCTTCAATTGTTTTAGATTTCTATTTAAATCAAAATTATCATTATTAATTAAAGTAATTATTCTACGAATAGAAGTAGGTATTTCTGGAAAAACATCTATCAATTCCATAGAATTCTCACGGAATTTTCTCATCATGGATACAAGTCCTTTCTGCTTTTTCATCCATTTCTCTAAGATGGGCTTAGAGGTTTTCCACAAATCTAATTCTGGATTGAATTCTCTTCCCAATCCTTCGGTATATAACAGCGTTTTTTGCATTAAAATTAATTGTGGTTGAACTTCTAATTTAAACTTCCTAGCAGTACTAAACAAGCCAATTATAATATCACTAATTGCCACATCTTTGATTGGTCTATCTAACATAGGTTCACAATTTTCTCTTATAGCTTCTTCAAGTTGTGAAATATTAGTATCTTTTGGTACCCACTCACACTCAACATGTAATCTTGCAACTTTAGAGTAATCTCTATTAAAAAAAGCTACAAAATTCTCAGCCAAATATTTTTTATCAAATTCACTTAATGACCCTACTATACCAAAATCTACAAGTACTAATTGAGTTTGATGATTTTTCTTCCTAACGAAAATATTTCCTGGATGCATATCAGCATGGAAAAAATTGTGTTCGAAAACTTGAATAAAGAATAGTTCTAGAGCTTTAGTAGCTACTTCTTCAAAATCTATATCATTGTTTTTGAGTTCATTTTTATTATTTATAGGTATTGCAAAGACTCTTTCCATAACTAAAACATTTTTAGTAATGAAGTCCCAATGCATATTAGGTATATACAATAAATTAGAATTATTAAAGTTTTCTCTCATACGTTTAGCATTAGAAGCTTCTTTAATTAAATCAAGTTCATCAAAAATTACTCTTTCATAATCATTTACTATCTCTATCAGATGCATTCTTTTGAAATCATCTGATAGTGAATCAAGATAAGCTGCTATTCTTTTCATTAACAGTAAGTCTTTATTTATCTGTTCTGCAATCTTTGGTCTAACCACTTTTACAATGACGTTTTCATTATTTTTAAGTGTTGCTTCATGGACTTGCGCAATAGATGCAGAAGCTATTGGTTTTGGATTAAATGTAGAAAACAAAATGTCTATCTTCTTTCCTAAGTCCCTTTCTATTATTGTAACCGACTCATCCCCTGGGAAAGGTTTAACATCGTCTTGTAATTTCGATAACTCATTAGCAATTGGNTCTGATAATAAATCTTTACGNGTTGAAATTATCTGACCAAGTTTTACAAATATTGGTCCTAATTCTTCNAATAATTTTCTGATTTTATAAGGTGTATCTTTAACTTCATTTCTTCTAAACCAATTCCATGGGAAAAAATAAAAAATATATTTTTTTTTACTAACTAGTTTTGAGTTTAGCAGAATTGTATCAATATCATATTTGATAGATAAATAAAAAATTTGGAGTATTCTAAACAAATTATTAATCATTTACATGTTTCTTCAAAAGTTTATCAGTTCTACTTCGAAGATTATCCACATCATCNAAAAATTGATTAATATTATCTTTNGTAGGCAATAATGTNATATCTTCAAGAATAAAATCACTAAGATCATTGGTTGCACTTTCAAAAAGATTATTAATATCGGTGCGTAATCTCACATAAATATTTTCAATTTTTTCTGCTTTTTCACTACCGACTAAATTTGAAATAATAAGGCGAAATTTTTCAGATTTATACAAAAAATCATTGATTTTATTAGCAGTATTGACATCTCCATTAATTTTAATTCTGTCTGAAAATTTATCCGACCCCTTACTGATAATATACATAAAAAAGTCTAAGGGGCTTGCGATAAACTCCACATCAAAATTCTTTGTACTTTCTAACAATATAAAGCTATTTTCTTTTACTTCTAAAAATAGCTCTAAATTGATTTTAGTAAAATGTATTTTTACTTTTTTATNATCTATTTCATCTAAAAATTTTTCAGGAAAAATTTTACTAAATCTTTCTCCTTGAAGTATTTCATTGCAATAATCTAAAACTTTTTTTGTTATTTTCAATTTTTAAAACCGATGTGAATAGTAACGATATCACCTAGTAGATATATATGCCGAGTATTAATATATTGATTATTATTCATCATCGCAGTAATTTTTGATGGACTTGGATAAGATTTGATTGATTCTGCAAGATAATTATAATTTTCATAATCATTAGCAACTAGTTCACCCAACTTGGGGATTATATTGAATGTATATTTCTCAAATAATTTTCTATAATATTTATTTCTTGGGTTGCAAAATTCCATAATTACAAGCTTNCCTCCAGGTTTAAGTNCTTTATATATGCTTTGTAGTGCNTGACTATAATCTGTAAAATTTCTCATACCAAATGCAATGGTAGCTAGATCAAACTGATTCTCATTTAATGAAAGATTCTCTGCTGATGACAAAACAAATTCAATATTCTTTATATAACCGTTATCAATTAGTTTTTTTTTGCAAATCTCTAACATCTTTTGATTGTTATCTAAGCATGTGAGGGATATATTTTTATTTTTTCTTAGTAGCCTTAATGCAATATCGCCAGAGCCAACTGCAATATCCAAAATATTAAATCCATCTTGAGGAGAACAAATTTTGACCATTTTATCTTTCCACAATCGATGTATTCCAAATGACATTAAATCGTTCATTAGATCATATTTTTCTGACACAGATGTAAAAAGATCTGTTACCATTTTATCTTTTTCTTTCTTTGGTACCTTAGATAACCCAAAATTAACTTTTTCAACCATACTAACTTCTCTTTCTAACTACATTTAGTACATTAACATTCTTTTTCAACTGGGACATTAGCTTAGATAAGGCTTTCGAGTCTGCAATTGAAATTACGAAAATCATTATNTTGTGCCCAGTTTCTTTAGTATCATCATACGTCACGCTATCAATATTACATTCATTTTTTGCAATAATTGAAGATATTTGTGCCAAAACACCTCTCTTATTCTCAACCTCTGCCTTAACACA
Organism: Gammaproteobacteria bacterium; assembly: GCA_002701705.1. Classification (GTDB taxonomy): domain Bacteria; phylum Pseudomonadota; class Gammaproteobacteria. Next base: position 7,228 of record NZWU01000028.1, on the reverse strand, counting down.
AACACTGAATAAATCATCAATATTATCAGACCAAACAAGGTCTATAGTTTGCTCATTTATTCTTTTAGTATGTTTTACACTGTTGCATACTTGTCTATGAACCACTATTCCCTTTCCTTGACTGATATGGCCTATTATTGAGTCACCTGGGATGGGGTAACAACACTTTGCATAAGACAAAACTAATCCTTCAGTTCCTGCTATATGAATTTCTTTAAGTTTTTTCTTAGTCAAATTTTTACTGATATTAACGGGTGCAACTCTCATAGCAACAAGTTTTGGTATCCTATTTCCTAAACCTATTTCACAAAATAAATCTTCTGCATTATTACAACCATATTCTTGCAAAACAATTTTCAGCGTCTTAAGTGGTATTTCATCAAGTTTAATCTCAAATTCATCTAGAGAATATCTTAATAACTTCTCACCTAGCTTGATAGCGTCTTCTCGTTGGGTTAATTTAAGTGCAGCTCTTATTGAATGTCTTGATTTTTCTGTAACAACAAAGTTCAACCAACTTGGATTAGGAGTTAAATTCTCTTCAGTATAAATCTGTACTTTTTGCCCATTTTTTAAAATTGAATTGGGTGAGACCAATTGGTTATCAACATGTGCTGAATGGAAATTGTTTCCCAATTCTGTGTGAACAGCATAAGCAAAATCAATAACGGTTGATCTCTTAGGAAGCTCTAAGATATCTCCCTTGTGTGTAAAAACATATACCTTACCAGGATGCAAATCTGCTTTGATACTTTCAAGGTATCCTTTTGGATCACCCGAGTCTTGTTGTATGTTTAATAAGTTTGTAATCCACTGTTGTTCTTTTGTGTAATCTTTTATTGTTGATGTCTTCTTTGTTTTATAAAACCAGTGAGCAGCAATACCAGTCTGAGCTAAAAAATCCATTTCTTCAGTTCTAATTTGAAACTCAAGGGGTAGTCCATGTGGACCAAAAATAGTTGTATGCAGTGATTGATAACCATTAGATTTAGGTATTGCAATGTAGTCTTTAAATTTCCCTGGCATGGGTGTGTAGAGATTATGAATTACGCCTAATGCTCGATAACAGTCATCTACTGAATTAACAATAATTCTAACTCCAAATAAATCATATATCTCAGAAAATTTTAATTCTTTTTGTCGCATTTTTTTATAAATGCCATATACATGCTTTTCTCTAGTGATGACATTTACTTTAAGCTCTTCTGCTTGTAATTTAGTCTCTATTACTTTTTGAATTCTTTTCATTATTTCCTTTCTATTTCCCCGAGATTTATTTATTTTATCTTTTAAAATTTTATATCTCAGTGGATAGACTGACTCAAAGGCCAAATCTTCCATTTCAACCTTCATGTTATGAATGCCCAATCTTAATGCTATTGGAGCAAAAATATCTAAAGTTTCCTTTCCAATTTTTTTTCTTCTTGGATAAGAAAGCGCTTTAATGGTTTTGAGGTTATGTCTACGATCAGCAAGTTTGATTAATATTACTCTTATATCCTGACTCATTGCTAAAATCATTTTTCTCAGATTAGCAGCATCAGCTTCCTCTTTAGTTGAAAAGTTAATCTTATCAAGTTTGCTCACTCCATCAACTAGATCTGAAACTTTTTGTCCAAATTTCTTTTTCAAGTTTTCTTTTTCAATCTCAGTATCNTCAATTACATCATGTAGTATTGCAGCCATGATTGATTCGTAATCCAACTGTAAACTCGCAAGATAGGAAGCTGCTGAAAGAGGATGTTCTATATATGCCTCACCAGATATTCTTTTTTGTCCTTTATGAGCAGATTGCGCAAATAAGAAAGCTTTCTCAATTTTTTTTATTTGATAAGTATTTAAGTATTTTTGAAGTGTTTTTTTAAACTCGACGAATCTTTTTGTATTTATACCAGCTGCTTTTGTGCTAGTTTTTTGATTGAGATTGCCCATTATAGAAAAATGGTTAAGGTTTATTCTGATTAGCCTTCTTCTTTGTCTTTGGCTTTTTGTTGTTCTTCAGTTTCTTGCTTCTTCATTTCTTGTTTGCTTCTTCAGTTTCTAGTGCTTCTTCAGTTTCTTGTTTTTCTTCAGTTTCTTGTTCGTTTTCTTCGAAGACTTCTGTTAAATTTTCTTGATTAGTGACATTATAGCTTTGATTAATCTCGCTGATAATTTCTTCTTCAGTTATTGCATCTTGTAATTTGTTATCAATTTTCTCTTTACTGCTGGTTTTAAAATAGTCCATACCCACCTCTGCTGCCGCTATCTCTCGTAACGCCACAACGGTAGGTTTATCTTTACAATCTACTAAAGGTTCAGAGCCGTCTATTAAATCTTTTGCTCTCCTACTTGCTAATGTAACTATATCAAAAGCATTATCTATATTTGCTAGACAATCCTCTATGGTAACTCTTGCCATTTCCTTCGCCCGTAATTAATTACGTACATTGTAGCAGAATAAATATTTTACTCAAATGCATTCTTATGTTGTAGATATCAAATTAAGCCACTTATCAAGCGAAACAAATTTAAGTTTTTTATCTATAATAATTAATTTTAGTTGCTTGATTGCTTCATCAAAATTATCGTTGGTTACAACAAAGTCAGCATACCTACAAAATGATAATTCATTTTCTGATGACTCTATCCTTGCATTAATTTGCTCAATATCATCTTCGCCTCTATTTTTTAATCTATCTTTCAGTGTCTCTACATTAGGGGGCAAAATATATATGGATGTTGCNCTTGGATATTTCTTCTTAAGATCTAACATCCCTTTGTAGTCAATCTCAAGCAATACATCAAATCCTAACTTTATATCATTCTTTATTGATTTAAGAGATGTCCCATAATAATTGCCATACACATTTTGATGCTCTATGAACTCTCCATTCTCAATTTTTTTATCAAATTCTTTTTTCGTTATAAAATAATAATCTAATCCATCCTGTTCAGTTAACCTCTTTTTTCTTGTTGTAAAAGAAATTGAAGGNTTTATAAAAGACCAATTATTGCAAAGACTTTTTACCAAAGTTGTTTTCCCAGCTCCTGATGGAGCACTTATAATAAAAATATTTTCAGAATTTAAAGACTTAACGTTATTCATAATTGTAATTATCGATTATAATACACTTGTAAAATATATTACACGTGGAGTATCAAATGGCTGACCCTTGGAAATCAATATCTCCAGAAGGAGTAAGAGCTTTCAGCAATGGNGTNGGAGGAACATCCCTAATTTGGTTATATTCTGAAGGTTATCTGGAACCGGTATTATCAGTATTAACTATGGTAGGGTTTTCACCTATTTTTTCTAAGGCATTATTTCTTAGTACCATTTTATTTATAATCGTGGTTATGNTTTTTTATGGCCTTCATGGTAAATTTTTTACGACTCTTATGATGGAACATATGCCTTGGGTGAAAAACCCAGATAGATATTTATTATTTTTTTGGTTATGGACAATTGCAATAATTTCTTGTATTTTAAATGTCTTTGAAACAAANATTCTCATCCAATTTACAAGCCTATTTTTTATTTTAATGATTCCGTCATTGTTTCTTGGAACATGGATACAAAAACAAGGTGGGAATGAATAATTTCAAGAACCAATTCCTAATAACGATGTTTGTTCCAAAGACACCTATTTAATCATCAAAAGTTTTTTTTGGCAAAATATCTATGTTGAGTGCCTTTCCTACTTTCACTAGAAAAGCAATAGCCAAAATACCACCNGGTAATGCAAAAATTCCAGCTAATCCAAGGCTTTTAAGAAGATCGGTGAATTGTTGATTCGCTTTTTCCATAGTCTCCTTATCAATCTTTTCTCCAGATGCATATCTNTGATAGATACTTAACATTTCTTTAGTTTCAGCTGATTCATTAGCTAATAATTTTTTAAGTTTAGTTAATTTACTTTTAATTTTATCTGTATTTGTTGATAATTTATCTCTAATAGAATCAAAAATTCTTTTATCTTTATTGGTCATAAATTTTACTTTCAAAATTAAATTGATATGCCTAAAATCAATTATGCTTAAGTTTATATTATCAGCTATCCTACTTATTTTTCCAGTATTGAATACTGCAGATGATATCGATAAAGGCTATCAAGCCTATAAACAACAAAAATATTTGGATGCTTATCAATACTGGATAATTCCAGCCCATAACGGTGATGAGATTTCTCAATATAATATAGCGTTATTATATTTCTTTGGTAATGGAGTTGAAAAAAATCTAGAAACAGCATTCCAGTATTGTAATAAATCAGCTATGCAAGGTCTGCCACGCGCACAAAATAATCTTGCCCATATGTATGCCAATGGACTTGGTGTTAAACAAGATTATGTATTATCATACAAATGGGCCTCATTAGCTTATATGAATGGATATCCATCTATCAAACTACTCAATGAAAGTAAAAACAAATTGAATGATGAAGAACTGAGTTATGGAAATAAATTAATAAATGACTATTTAAGGAGAAATATGAATGAAAGATAATAAAAATAATATAACAATCTCAGTTGAAACGATTTATTTACAGCAGGACTCTGAGCCTGAAAATAATAAATATTTCTTCCTTTACACTATATCAATTCGTAATACGGGTTCTGTTGGCGCAAAATTACTTTCACGACATTGGATTATTGAAGATTCTAATGGGAAAAAACAAGACGTTCAAGGAGATGGTGTTGTTGGGGAACAACCTCATATAACTCCTGGAGAAGAATTTCAATATACAAGTGGGGCAATGATTGAAACATCTCTCGGTACAATGAAAGGAACATACCAAATGATTGATGATAATGAGAAGTATTTTGATGCTCAAATACCAGAATTTATCCTATCAGTACCTAGAGTCATTCACTGATACGCTCATAAATTAAATAAGAATACTTAATCTCTTTTTCCTTACTGAAGCACTCTTCTCTGGTAATGACTTCCCATTGCTTATAATCAATGTTTGGAAACCACACATCTCCCTCAAATTGTTGGTGTATCTGAGTAATGTAAATTTTCTTGGCGAGAGGGATAGCTAATTTAAAAACACCTTCACCACCGATTATCATAATTTCTTTGTGTGTCTTAAAATTTTCAAGAGCATCTTCTAGGTTATTAAAAACATATATATCCTTTTTTTTAAAAGATGGGTTTTTAGACAACACAATATTTATTCTTCCTTTTAATATTTTCCCAATTGATTCATGCGTTTTTCTGCCCATTATAATAGGTTTTCCCATTGTAATTTTCTTGAATCTGCTAAGCTCTCCTGGAATATGCCATGGTAAATCATTTTTATCACCAATCAGATTATTGGAATCCATAGCCACAATAATAGAAATCAAAGGCGATCTTGTAGTCATACTGAAACTTTTGCCTTTATGTGTTCATATGGTTCATAATTTTCCAAAAGAAAATCATTATACGTATAGTCAAAAATAGAGTCTCTGTTATTAATTATTCTGAGACTAGGTAAGGTTTTTGGTTTGCGCGTTAACTGGGTCTTGACTTGTTCAATATGGTCTAGATAAATGTGTGCATCTCCAAAGGTATGAATGAACTCACCATAACCAAGATTAGTTATATTGGCAATCATCATTGTTAACATCGAGTATGATGCAATATTAAATGGAACCCCCAAGAAAACATCTGCACTTCTTTGATATAATTGGCAAGATAGTTTTTTATTTTCTACATAAAACTGAAAAAGTATGTGGCAAGGCGGAAGTTTCATTCTGTCAATTAGACCTACGTTCCATGCGGATACAATATGTCTCCTAGAATCTGGATTATTTTTTATATTTTCAATGACATCCGATATTTGATCTATATTTGTATTGTTGGGTGCTGGCCAAGATCTCCATTGACTTCCATAAATTGGTCCTAGTTCACCATTTTCATCTGCCCATTCATCCCAAATCTTTATATTATTCTCTTTTAAAAATGAAATATTAGTACTGCCTTTTAAAAACCAAAGCAACTCATAGGCAACAGATTTAAAGTGTATTTTTTTAGTTGTTACAAGGGGAAAGCCATTATTTAGATTATACCTCATTTGATGACCAAAAATTGAGATTGTCCCAGTGCCCGTTCTATCTTTCTTTCTAACACCATCTTTTATAATTTTCCTAAGTAAATCTTGGTATTGTTTCATTAAGACTTGATACCTCTAATTGAAAAATATAATAAAATAACACCAAAAATCATCATTGGAATACTAAGCAATTGTCCCATTGTAAACCATTCTTGATACAAGTATCCAATTTGTCGATCTGGTAATCGGACGAACTCTACTATAAAACGGAAAGTTCCATACAAGATTAAAAATATTGAACTGAGAGCCATTTTAGGTAATTTAAATTTAGAAAATTTTTGCATAATAAAAAATAAAACTAAACCCTCCAAGAAAGCTTCGTACAACATTGATGGATGTCTAGGAATTTGATCAATAGATGGAAAAATCACCCCCCAACTGCCATTAGTTGGAATACCATATAATTCCCCATTAATAAAATTACCAATCCTTCCTAAACCTAGAGCTATAGGTATGTAAATAACAATTGAATCTGAAACTTCAAAAAACCTTAAATTTTCCTTTTTACTAAAAAAATAGAAACCGAAAATTGTACCTATTAATCCTCCGTGGAATGACATACCGCCTTCCCACAAATAGAATATCTTAATCGGATTTTCCAAATAGAAGCCTAAATCATAAAACAAAACATATCCTAATCTACCCCCTATTAATAAGGTTATTAAACAAAAAACTAATAAATTTTCACAGACTTCGACTGTAAATGATACATTGCCTGCCTTTATATCTTGTTTGATCAAGTAATCAATGATTAAAAACGAAATTACATACATAATTCCATACCAATGGATAGAAATAGACTCAAAAGATAGTAAGACAGGGTCAATATTATGGGTATAAATCATAGATTCAGTTTTAAATTTGAACTGTTAATTTATTTATAATAAATTATGACCATTAGTATAACATCTAAATAATGAATAAATTAGAGAATGAAAAGAGTTTGTATCTGCAACAACATGCCAATAATCCAGTGAATTGGTATCCATGGTCGCAGGAAGCTTTTAATCTGGCTAGAAAAAATGACAAGCCAGTTATTTTGTCTATAGGTTATTCAGCATGTCATTGGTGTCATGTCATGGCTCATGAATCATTTGAGGATATTGAAACTGCTGAACTGATGAATAAACATTTCATAAATATAA
>NZWU01000027.1 GCA_002701705.1 Gammaproteobacteria bacterium | reverse complement strand
AAGATTCAAAATACTCTCGCACCAAGTTAATTTGGCAAATAATAATAAAGATATTTTTCTAACGATCAGCATTGAAGAAGGTGAAATTTTTGAATTTGGTGACCTAAAATTATTTGGAAATACAATTATCCCGCCTCAAGATGCTAAAGAAGCAGTCCGAAAAATTGTTAAACCTGGAGAATTATTTTCAAGAGCTAAACTGGAAGTAACAAAAAACAGATTAGCTTTTCTACTTGGAGATCGAGGATATGCATTTCCTGAAATTATTGCTTTGCCGATAATAAATGATGAGACAAAAATTGTAGATGTTGAATTTAGAGTGAATCCAGGTGCTAGAACCATGGTTAGAAGAATTGATATTAAAGGAAATGAAAACACGAATGATGAAGTTTATAGAAGAGAAATAAGGCAATTTGAGTCGGCATTACACTCAAATAGTAAAATTGAGAGATCTAAAACTAGATTACAAAGATTAAAATATGTAGAGAACGTAGATGTCAAAAAAATAAAAGTTTTTGATAGTGAGGATCAAGTTGACTTAGTTTTTAATATTAAAGAAAGAGCATCTGGTGAGTTTAAAATAGGGGCTGGTTGGTCTGATACCAATGGAACTCTTTTTAATATAAAAGTTCAGCAAGATAATTTTCTTGGAACAGGAAATAATATTGTCCTAGATGCAGCACAGAGTAAGGTTACTCAAAAATTGACACTATACTATACTGATCCTTATTATACTCCAGATGGAATAGCAAAAACGAATAATCTAGTTTATGCTGAAACTGATGTAAGTTCACTCTCAACAGCTACATATGTGGCAGATACATTTGGTGGGGGTGTTTTTTATACAACACCAATATCTGAAACAGATTCATTTGGCCTCGGCTATGATATCCTCTATACAAGCTATACTACAACTATAGCATCTCCAATAGTTGTAACCCATCATATAGATAAATGGGGTGGCACATCATTCGGTGCTGAATTAAAAGCAACTTATATACATGATACTAGGGACAGAACAGTTTTTGCTAGAACCGGTGTTTTAAATTCATATAATGCAAATTTATTTGCACCTGTAGATGGAGCTTCCTATTTTACAGGAGTTTTTCGTGGTGAATATAATTTTCCATATCTCTTTGAAACGTTTGGTTTGTTTGATTGGGATACAGTTTTTAGAATCAACACTCAATTAGGTATAGGAGCTGGACTCTTTGGCGCAACATCAGTTCCATTTCATTCTAAATTTTTTGCTGGAGGAACAAAATCAGTAAGGGGTTTTAAAGGCGCAAGTCTTGGGCCATTAACATACAATGATCCAAGTGCTACTCATGGATGTACTGCAAAGACGTGTGATTCAATAGGTGGTGATTTTTTAGCAGTAGGACAATTTAATTGGGTTTTCCCACCACCACCATTCCTCGGAGTTGATTCCAGAACAATGCGTATATCTCTATTTACAGATATAGGAAATGTATTTGAAAAATTTAATGATATTGAATATGATGAACTAAGAGCAAGTTATGGAATACAGATAGATTTCATCACACCTGTCGGAGCAGTTACATTTGGATTTGTAGATGTGTTTAAAAGCAAAGAAGGTGATGATACACAACCAGTAGTTTTTCAACTAGGAGGCAGTTTCTAAATGTATAAACAAAGAATATTAATATCCGTTTTACTGGCTATATCATTAAGTTTGATTTTTAAACCAATACATGCAGAAGAACTTAAAATTGGTCTAGTTAATCTAGGGGTAATTTTAAAACAAATTCCAATGTGGAGAGAATCTCAAACAAAAATTAAAAAGAAATTTGAGCCTAGACAACGTAAGTTAAAAACAATGGAAACTGAACTTACATCACTTAATAATAAATATCTTAAAAATGAAAAAATAATGGCTAAAGATGAGAAAGAGTCATTAATAAAAAAAATACAAACAGCAGAATTAAAATTACGTTCTGAAGCAGAAGAATTTGGAAAAGATTTTGAAAAAACTAGAGCAGAAGAATTAGATAAAATTAAAGTAACTGTTGAAACTGCAATCAATGCCTACGCAAGAGATAATAACTTTGACTTGATAATACGATCAGACGGCACAACCTTATATAGAAAAAACCATTTAGATATTACAGAAGATATCATATCTGAACTTGAATAATGAAGCTAAATAAAGAATATTCAATTCAAGAACTTTCAGAAAAATATAATTGCGCTACCAATGTTAAAGATACAGTCAGAGTTGATTGTCTTTGCAGTATCAATAACATGAAAAAAAACGGACTGTCTTATATTTTGAATAATAATTTATTATCGAAAATAGAAAACCCTTCTCTTGCAGCAATAATAACTACCAAAGAAATATCACAATTAATTTCTGTCCCTTGTATAATCACAGATGAACCTTTATACATTTTCTCTAAAATTATTAATGATTGTATTGATTCAAAATATAGTGGTCTTCTAGAGCAACAACGTGTAGAAAATAATTCCATTAGTTCCAGCGCTAAGATTGGAAAAAATGTTGTTATTGGCAAAGGAGTTCATATAGGAAAAAATACTATTATTTATCCGAATGTAGTTATCAATGATTATACTTTTATTGGCGATGATGTGATTATCCACCCTAACGCAATAATTGGATCTGATGGATTTGGATTAGTTATGCATGAAAAAAAATGGGAGAAAGTTGCGCAGATAGGTAATGTTATTATTGAATCTGGTGTTGAAATTGGTTCAAACACAACAATTGACAAAGCAACAATTGATAGCACGATTATTAAAAGTAACGTAAAAATAGATAACCAGGTTCACATAGCCCATAATGTTATAATTGGTGAAAATACTGCAATTGCTGCCTGTGTTGGTATAGCAGGAAGCACAGTCATCGGAAAAAACTGTACTATTGGCGGTGGAGCGGGTCTAAATGGACACATTACAATAGCTGATAACGTCCATATTAATGGTATGGCTATGGTTACGAGTTCAATTGAAGAACCAGGACAATATGCATCTGGAACTACAATAGAGCCTGCTTCGTCATGGAGAAAAAATCAAGCAAGATTTAAAAAACTTGATGAATTAGCAAAGCTAATAAAGAAAAATAAGAATGGAGAAAATAATGAATAATGATGACGTAAGAAATTATCTACCACATAGATACCCTTTTTTGTTAATTGATAAAGTCTTAGATTTTAAAGCTCATACATTTTTAATNGCTCAAAAAAATGTATCAAACAATGAACCTTTTTTTCAGGGACACTTCCCAGATTATCCTGTTTTTCCTGGAGTTCTTCTCTTAGAAACCATGGCACAAGCTACCGCTATACTTGATTATAAAAGTAATAAAAGAAATGAAAAAGAACTTTTGTATTATTTAGTTGGAATTGATAAAGCAAGATTCAAAAAACAAGTTGTTCCAGGAGACATTCTGATAATTGAGGTTAACTTAATTCAAAGCAAACAAGACGTTCATAAATTCTCAGCAAATTGTAAAGTTAATGATGAAGTTGTTTGTGCAGCTGAACTTTTAGGTGCAGTAAAAGGAAAATGATACATAAAACTGCAATTGTTAGCTCAAAAGCAGAAATTGATACCACCGTTAATGTCGGACCATATTCTATTATAGATGATAATGTGAAGATTGATTCTAATACTATTATTGAAAGCCATGTTGTCATAAAAAAGAATACAGTTTTAGGAAAAGATAATCATATATTTCAATTTGCTTCAATTGGAGAGATTCCTCAAGATCTTAAATTTGAAGGAGAAGATTCAACATTGATTATTGGCAATAATAATACAATTCGTGAATATTCCACTCTAAATAGAGGTACACAAAAAGGAATTAATAAAACTATAATTGGNAATAATAATTTATTTATGGCTTATACACATGTCGCTCATGACTGTATAGTTAAAAACGATTGCATTCTATCGAACGCAGCATCATTAGCCGGCCATGTTGAAATATATGATCATGTGACGTTAGGTGGGTTTACACTTGTTCATCAGAATTGTATCTTAGGAGAATATGCTTTTTCAGGTTTAGGCACAGTAATTTCGATGGATGTGACTCCTTATACTCTCGTGGCAGGCAACCATGCTCAGGCTTATAAAATAAATAGCGCTGGATTGAAAAGAAAAGGCTTTGATGCAGATTTAATTTCAGCTTTAGAAAAAACATTTAAAATCTTTATTAAATCAAAAAGCAGCAGAGATGCATCCATGAAAGCATTCGAAGAAGCTGGATTAGATTANCCTGAAGTTCATAATTTTATTAAATTTATAGAGAGTAGCAAGAGGGGAGTAACAAGATAATCACCTAATCATTTTGTTGGCTAACTTTGCAACTTTTATTGATGCACCTGGCTTGAGTATTTTTCTAATTTCTTCATACCCGTTTTCAATAGCTTCCCTATGTTTGATATCTCGATCAATTCTTTGTAGTTCTACCATTGTTTGAACCACGTCATTATAATCAGGTTGAATAAATTCTTTAACTATTGGTTTTGATCCAAGAGTATNNCCTAAAATTAAGTTTACAAGACCAATATATTNNAGTTTGACTAAATTTTTCATAATAAAATAAGTGAGAGGTGATAANCGATACATAATAATCATNGGAATATTCATTAATGCAAGCTCTAAAGTAATTGTACCCGAAGCAGTTATCGCTTTTCTACACTTTTTTATTTCATTAATGTCTTTGCCNCTGGCTAATAAAGTTTCCCAACCATTTGGCAATAAACCAATGATTAATTTTTTTGCAGTCTCATTTGAATAAAATATTNTAACATTCTTATCATAAATTGTTTCATTCTTTTCAATCCGAATAGTATCAAGCATGCAATGGAGATTATTCTTTATTTCTGATTCTCTACTTCCAGGAAAAATCCCAATGTGTGTCATTCTATCATCGTATTTTAATAATGATGGAACTAATCTTTTATCATCAGCTAATGGATGTCCAACATAAGTAACTTCATTTGTATATTTTTTAAATAAGTTCTCTTCAAAAGGAAAGACCACAGCTAGGTGGTCTACGGCGTTAATAATTGTTTTTATTCTTTTTTCNCTCCATGCCCAGACCTGNGGNGCTACATAAAAAAGAACAGGGATATTTCTGTTCTTTGCAAATTTAGCAACTTTTAAATTAAATTCTACATAATCAACTAAGATAATTAAATCTGGCTTATTATTAATTATATGATTATAAGTAGTGTTTAGAGCTTCTCTTATTTTTCTATATTTAGATATAACCTCAATTATTCCAACAACAGAAATCAATTCAGAATCATATATTATCTTTATACCCTCATTTTTAAGTTCTTGTTGTCCAATAGCTGAAAAATAAATATTTGGATTTAATTTCTTATGTTCTTTTACATAATTTGCAGCATGTTGATCACCTGATGATTCTCCTGCGATTATAAAGATATGTTTTGGATTCATAATTTATATTGATTGATGATACTAGCGATATATTCTACTGAATCATAATCTAATTCAGGATAAATCGGTATAGAGATACATTCTTTGGTAACCTTCTCAGCGCTAAGTAATTTTTTTGAAGAACATAATTTTTTTAAAGCTTTTTGCATATAAAGTGGTTTTGGATAGTATATTCCAAACGGTATATTGTAATTAGATAAATGCTTCATGAACTTTTCACGTTTTTTTACACATAACGTATATTGNTGATATACATGATAAGCATTGTCATCTTTGTAAGGTAGTGTAATTAATTCATTCTTAATCAGTGATTTATATAGTTTGGCTATTAGGTTTCTCTTTTTATTATATTTGTTAAGATATTTAAGCTTAATATTTAAAACAGCAGCTTGAATTTCATCCATCCTACTATTAAAACCAATGATTTCATGTTCATTTCTAACTATACTGCCATGATTACGTAGCTTTCTTATCTTTTCAGCATAATGCTGTTTTGAAGTTATAATAATTCCAGCATCCCCAAACGCCCCCAAGTTCTTCGTTGGAAAAAAACTAAAACATCCAAAATCACCAAATGTACCTGANGGTGTCTTATTATATGTAGATCCAATTGATTGAGCACAATCCTCAATTAATTTAAGGTTATAGTTGTATGCAATTTTTCTAATCTTAGGCATGTTTGCAGATTGACCAAAGATATGTACAGGCATAATAGCTTTTGTTTTTTTTGTTATAGCTCTTTCTATCAAATCATAATCTATATTAAATGTTAATGGGTTGATATCTACAAAAACAGGTTTAGCACCACATTGAATAACTACTTCAGCAGTTGCAAAATATGTGAATGGAGTTGTTATAACTTCATCACCTTTTTTTATATTTGAACACTTTAAAGAAAATAATAATGCATCAGTGCCTGAGTTGCATGTAATTGCGTGTTTAACTCCAAATTTATCTGAAAATCTTTTTTCAAAATCTGTAACATTCTTGCCTAAAATATATTGACCCTTTTCAAGAACTTTTATTATTTTCAAATTTATTTCTTTAGAAATACCTTTGTATTGTTTTGTAAGATCAAATATTTTAAGATTTCTTTTTTTCATCTTAATATTTTAGAAATTTGAGAGGCTGTGGCTACAGCTTCCTTTCCATCGGCACTAGTAACCAGTGGTTGTTCCAAACCACTACATGATTTTAAAAAATTGATGATTTCGGCTTTAAGAGCATCTTTTTTGGGAAATGAAAACTTTTCGTGTTTAAAAAAAAACTTTTTATTTCTTATAATTTTAGAGTATTTACTAATGTTATGATTCATAAAATCAACTGACCAATATTTATTTTTCTCAAAAATTCTAATTTTCCTTTCATTTTTTTGACTTATTCTACTAGCTGTTAAATTTGCTATACAACCATTTTTAAACTCTAATCTTGCATTAGCAATATCAGTTGAACTAGTAATTATTTTTTTTCCAAACGCAGATATTTTCTTAATTCTAGATTTAACTATGNTTGATATAATATCTATGTCATGAATCATCAAATCAAAGATAACATTTATGTCAGTAGATCGCGGATTAAATTCTGATAATCTATGCCCTTCAATGAATACTGGAGATTTTATATTTTTAACTAATTTTTCCATAACTGGATTAAACCTTTCAAGATGACCAATTTGTAGAATAACCTTATTCTTTTTAGCTATTCTAATTAGTTCCGTTGCTTGAGGAATATTTTCTGTCATTGGTTTCTCTAATAAGACATGTTTCTTATTCATTAAAAAAAACTTTGCTATATTAAAGTGTGATTTAGTTGGCGTTATTATAGATACCGCATCTACATCATTGACTATTTCTCTATAATTTTTGCCTTTTTTTAGACGGCTGGACTTTATTTGATTAAACCTTTTTGTATCCTTATCAATTACCCATTTTATATTGCATAATGAGCTTTTATTAAACTTTTGGTAGTGAAATTTTCCAAGATAACCTAGGCCAATAATACCTATATTGATTTTTTTATTTATCATTTTAACAGCATCAGCTCTAGAATTTTGTTATATTTATATAAAGCTCAATTATATGATGAATTACCAATGACAATCAAATTTTTAGCCGGAGTTGATGAAGTAGGGCGAGGTTGTCTTGCTGGACCAGTAATGTCTGCCGCTATCATCTTAAATAATAAGATTGATAAAAAGATTTTGGTTGATTCAAAGACTATATCTCATAAGAAAAGATGTAAGTTGGCTAATTATATCATTCATAACTCTTATTCAATTGGTATAGGCATATCAACCAATGTTGAGATAGATCAGTTAAATATTCATAATGCGACATTATTATCTATGGAAAGGGCAATACTGAATCTTTGTATAAAACCCAATCTTATCTACGTAGATGGATTATATAAGCCGGAAACAAGTATTAAAGCCAAGTGTTTTATAAAAGGTGATTCTAGATTCCCTGAGATTTCAGCTGCATCTATAGTCGCAAAGGTTTTACGTGATAATGAGATGCTCTACCTGAATGAAAAAACCATAGTATATAGCTTTAATAAAAATAAAGGGTATCCTACCAAAGATCACAAAATGGCATTAGAAAAGTTTGGGCCTTCGATCTATCATAGAAAAACATTTAATCCTGTTTATCAGATGAGTCTGTCTTAAGGTTATGCAAAAAGAATTTACACAACTACACTTACATACGGCTTATTCAATCAATACAGGTTCTACAAATATTGAAAAATTAGTAAATTTTGCATCTCAGAATAAACTCACTAGTTTAGCAGTTACTGATAACTTAAATTTATTTGCTGCTATTAAATTTTATGAGCAATGTATTAAAAACCACATAAAACCAATCATAGGTTGCGAACTACCAATAAAAAATATTTATAAAAATGAATATCCGAATATTCTTCTGCTTTGCCAGAATTTAAATGGATATAAAAATTTAATTGAGTTAGTTTCAACAGCTTATTTTGAAAAAAACAATACAGAAATAGCTGCAGTGACAATTGATCAAATTGAAAAAAATAACGAGGATTTAATATTATTAACTGGTGGAAGAAATGGAATTTTAGGAAAGAATCTTTTATTGGAGAAAACTAAAATCTTTGAAACCACATTAAATAGGATTGTAGAAATTTTTAAATCGAGAATGTATGTTCAAATTGAGAAAACCTCGAGGGAATTTGAGCAAGAATACACAAACCATTCAATTTTATTGGCAGAAAAATTTGATTTGCCATTAATTGCGACTAATGATGTTCAATTTCTTTCTAAAGATGAATTTGAATCTCATGAGATACGAGTCTGCATCAATAAGAAAATTAAGCTTGAAGATAGATCAAATCAAAAAGAATTTAGTGATAACCAATTTTTTAAGTCTCAAAATGAAATGGAAAAACTATATATTGATTTGCCTGATGCTTTAGAAAATATTTCAGAAGTAATAAAAAGGTGTAATTTTCATTTAGATACTAGTAGTCACCATTTGC
Organism: Gammaproteobacteria bacterium; assembly: GCA_002701705.1. GTDB lineage: Bacteria > Pseudomonadota > Gammaproteobacteria. The sequence goes on along the minus strand of NZWU01000027.1, from coordinate 4,028 downwards.
CAAAATTCAAAACACCTAATGATGTGACGATTGATGAGCATTTCAATAATCTAGTCACTGAAGGTTTATTGAATATTCTAAAGAATGATAAAACTTTAAATAAGAAAGATTATGAGGAGCGACTCAATAATGAAATAAAAATCATCTCTAAAATGGATTTTGTTAGTTATTTTTTAATTGTTTATGAATTTATATCTTGGGCAAAGNATAATTCTATACCTGTTGGTCCGGGCAGGGGTTCTGGAGCAGGTTCATTAGTTGCATATGCACTTGGTATTACTTCAATTGATCCAATTAAACATAATCTTCTTTTTGAACGTTTCCTTAACCCCGAGAGAAAATCTTTGCCTGATTTTGATATAGATTTTTGCGTCAATAATAGGCAAAGAGTTATAGAGCACATCACAGAACTTTATGGAGAGGATAAAGTTTCNCAAATCATAACCTATGGCTCTATGACAGCTAGAGCTGTAATACGTGATGTTGGCAGGGTTCTAGGGCTGCCATATGGTTTTGTTGATAAAATTGCAAAACAAATCCCTTTTGTTCCTGGCATAACTATTGATGAATCATTCTCACAAAATCAAGAATTAAAAAAAGAATATAAAAATAATGATGATATTAAAACATTAATTGATTTTTCAAAACAATTAGAAGGTTTGCCAAGGAATATAAGCAAACANGCCGCAGGTATAGTAATTGCNCCAAGNAAGATAACAAGTTATATGCCGATCTATAGAGTAGATGAGAGTAATGAATTAGTTACTCAATTTGATAAAGACGACATTGAAAAATTAGGCCTTATCAANTTTGATATTCTTGGTCTTAGGACATTAACGATTATTGATAGAACNNTAAAAANAATAAATCAAAAAGAAAAAAATTTTAATTTTCAAGAAAAAGATTTAGATGATAAGAAGGTTTATAAATTGCTGCAGAATAAACTAACAACTGGCGTCTTTCAATTGGAGTCTTTTGGGATGAAAAGGTATATGGGTAAGCTTCGACCAGATTGCTTTAATGACATAGTTGCCCTTGTTGCGCTGTATAGACCAGGGCCTTTAGGAACAAATATGGTAGATGATTTTATAAGCAACAAACATGGAAGGGAAGTAAATTATGAACACCCACTTCTAGAGAATATTCTTTCTGATACGTATGGCCTTATACTTTATCAAGAACAAGTTATGCAAATATCTAGATCTTTAGCAAATTATACATTGGGCGAAGCAGATTTACTTCGTAGAGCAATGGGAAAAAAGAAAAAGAAAGAAATGGAATTACACAGGAAAAAATTTTTAGATGGATCAATTCAACAAGGAGTAAATAAANATGTTGCTAATTCNATCTTTTCTAAAATGGAAAAGTTTGCTGGTTATGGTTTTAATAAATCACATTCAGTAGCATACGCAAGCATTGCATATCAAACGGCATATTTAAAATCTTATTATCCTTCTGAGTTCCTTGCTGCAGCAATGTCATCTGATATGGATAAGACNGATAAGATAATTACTTTAAATGATGCATGCAAAGAGATGGGGATAACTATCAAAAAGCCAAATATTAATATTTCTAATGTCTATTTTGATTCAATTGATAGAAACAATATCTTATTTGGGCTTGGAGCAATTAAAGGAGTTGGCAGCACCGCATCAGCTCATATAGTGAAAGAAAGAGAATCAAATGGGGTTTATGAAAACATCTTTAACTTCTGCGAAAGAGTTTCTCTTAGCATTGTAAATATCGGCACTTTAGAAGCCCTCGTGTACTCTGGATCATTTGATGATTTTGGAGAAGAAAGAGGCAAATTAATTAATTTTCTCAGCAAAGCAATTGCATATGGACAACAGAGACAAACAACTGTTTCAATGGGGCAGAAAGAATTATTTAGTAATGATTCAAAGACAGTAATGAAAAATGGTGGACAACAAAATGGTTTTGAAATCACTCATATTAATAAAACACATACCGATAATAGATTAGAGATTTTATCTCAAGAAAAAAATATGATTGGGTTTTATTTATCAGGTCACCCTATAACAGAGTTTCAAAATGAGATTAGTGAAATGGGCATTCAAGATATTAATTCTTATTATACTCATTTTTATTCAAACAGCACTGTTAATCACACAACTCAAAACTCAACTGTGTGTGGAGTTATAATTAATATAAGACAACAAAGAATAGGACAAGATAAGTTTATTAATATCATTACGGTTGATGATTCTACAGCGAGAATACAAATTATTTTATATTCTGAAATATATTTTAAATATAAGAATATGATTGAAGAAAATAACATACTCTTTTTTCATGGAAAAATGGGAATCGATGAGTTTGACTCACAATTGACACTAAGAGCTTCAATGATATTTGATTTTGAAGAAGCAAGGAAGAAGTTTTCAAAAAAAATAGAGNTNACACTTAATTCNGAAAAATCTGATACAAAATTANTAAATAATATTGATCATATTTTAAAGCCTTACAAGAATGGTAATTGTCAATTGACAATTAAATGCGTAACAAAGAATCATTCTGTGCCGTTAGTACTTGATAAAAAATGGTATATTGTACCATCTACCACTCTAATAAATAATCTTAAAGATTTATTAGGAAATGAAAATATAAAAGTCAAATATCAATAGTTATTTTGCCATTTTTGTTTATAATTAATTAAAATTATGAAAGAATTTAACCCCAATTATTTAGATTTTGAACAACCTCTTCTTGAAATTGAAGCAGAAATTAATTCGCTTAAAAATAACCATGAAAAAACCGAAAAAACTGAAAATAAAATTTCAAAATTAACAAATGAGTATGAATCAAAAACAAATAAAATTTTTGATAATTTAACAGATTGGCAAATTTCACAACTAGCTCGTCATCCACTTAGACCATATACACTTGATTATATTGCGCATGTTTTTGCTGATTTCACTGAACTTCATGGAGATAGAATGTTTGGTGATGATTCTGCAATAATAACTGGCTTAGGTAAAATTGAAAAACACGACTTTGTATTTATAGGACATCAGAAAGGTAGGGATGCAAAAGAAAAAGTTCAAAGAAATTTTGGAATGTCTAAACCTGAGGGCTACAGAAAGGCTTTGCGTTTTATGAAATTAGCAGAAAAATTTAAATTACCTATAGTTACCTTTATAGATACTCCAGGCGCATATCCTGGGATAGATGCAGAATCACGTAATCAAAGTCAAGCAATTGCAGATAATCTATATACTATGTCAAATTTATCCGTACCCATCATATGTATAATAATTGGAGAGGGTGGTTCTGGAGGTGCTTTGGCTATAGGAATAGGAGATAAAATAGCCATGTTACAATATAGTATCTATTCTGTTATAAGTCCTGAAGGCTGTGCTTCTATTTTATGGAAGGATGCCAAAATGGCAGAAAAGGCTGCTGAAGCATTATGTATAACTGCACCAAAACTACTAAACCACAAATTAATTGACAAGATTATACCTGAGCCATTAGGGGGCGCTCATAGAGATTATGCTGCTATGAGTTCATCTTTGAAAATGAACCTTATTTCAATAATCGATGAGTTGAAAATGCAAAACATTAATGACTTATTGTCATCGCGTAAGAAAAAGATTGAATCTTATGGAGACTACCAAACTTAATCAAAAAATTATTTCTGAATGCAAAGATTTCCTTTCGAGTGTCGAGACAAGGGAGTTTCTTATTGCAGTTAGCGGAGGTTGTGATTCTAGTGTTTTACTTCATTCCATGAATAATTTAAAAGAATCATATAAGTTAGCCATAAGAACAATTCATATAAATCATCATTATACGAATGAATCAGATCTATACGCAGAACATTGTGATACAGTTTCAAAAAAGTATGGCATAGAACATATTAGTAAAGACATCTATTTGGATAATAATTCAAACATCGAAGAGCAATTGAGAGATAAACGTTATAAAACAATACTTAAGACTGCACACAAAAATGAATTTATCTTGACTGGCCATCATTTTGATGACCAAGTTGAGACTTTTTTTCT
>NZWU01000026.1 GCA_002701705.1 Gammaproteobacteria bacterium | reverse complement strand
TTACTTTTCCAGGTGAAGGAATAAAGGTTTCATGGTGTTCAGCATTTATTCTGCATTCAATAGCGTGACCATTAACCTCGATATCTTCTTGATTAATTTTAAGATGTTCATCTCTGGCAATTCTTAATTGGAGCTTTACCAAATCCAATCCTGTAACGCTCTCTGTGACAGGGTGTTCAACCTGTATCCTTGTATTCATTTCGATAAAGTAAAATTTGTCATCCTGATATAGAAATTCAAAGGTCCCAACGCCTACATATCCCAAACTTTTACAAGCTTTCGTGCAAATATCACCAATTTGATTTATTGACTCCCTGGGTATATTTATAGCATTAGATTCTTCGATGATTTTTTGATTACGTCTTTGTAGAGAACAATCTCTTTCACCTAAATGTATAGCATTACCAAAATTATCGCATAGAACCTGGATTTCTATATGTCTTGGTTTGTCAAAATACTTTTCAAAATATAATTCACCGCTACCAAAGGCATTTTGAGATTCAGTTTTAGTTATTTTTATTGATTCAGATAAATTTTTCTTTTGTGTTACTATTCTCATACCCCTGCCACCACCACCATGTATTGCTTTTAGCATTATTGGATACCCTATTTCTTCAACTTTTTTGGAAGTAAGAACAAAATCATCTGAAAGTGCTTCATCACAACCAGGTATGCATGGCACACCAAATTTTTTCATTATGATTTTTGCTTTAATCTTGTTACCCATTCTTTTTAGTACACTACTAGATGGACCAATAAAAATAAATTTATTGGTTTCTACTATTTCAGCGAATGCCGAAGATTCTGATAAAAACCCATACCCAGGATGAATTGCATCAGCATTTGTTAATTCTGCAGCACTGATAATTGAAGGTATATTTAAATAACTTTTTTTTGGTTCAGCAGGACCAATACACACAGATTCATCCGCTAATCTTACATGCGGTAATTGTCGATCAATAGTTGAGTGAACTGCAACGGTTCTTATGCCCAATTTTTTACATGATCGCAATACACGTAGAGCAATTTCACCTCTATTGGCTATAAGTATTTTTTTTATCATTTCTATTCAATTATAAATAGAGGTTGTCCAAATTCTACAGGCTCAGCATCTTCAACCAATATATCCTTTATAATACCACTTCTTTCAGCAGTTACTTGGTTCATCATTTTCATTGCTTCAAGAATGCAAACAGTATCACCTTTATTGACTTCCTGGCCTTTTTCTACAAAAGGTTTTGAATCTGGAGAAGGACCTCTGTAGAACGTGCCTACCATCGGAGAATCAATGGTATCTCCTTTTGTCTGACCTTGGGGAGTCTGAGATTCCGGTTTATTGATCACTGAAGATTCAAGGGTTTGAGTAGTTGAAGGTGAGTGTTGGGATACATTCTCATTTTTTTTGGTACGGGATAATTTGATTGATTCCTCGCCCTCCTTAACTTCAATTTCAGATATCCCTGATTGCTCAAGGAGTTCCATAAGTTTTTTTATCTTTCTCAGGTCCATAATTAACTCTTAATATTCCTCATTGCTTCAAGTAAAGCATATTCATAACCACTAGATCCCAATCCAGCAATTAACCCATGGCTTATATCGCTCAGAAAAGATTTTTTTCTAAATTCTTCTCTCTTAAAAATATTAGATATATGAACTTCAATAAATGGAACTTGAGTGCTTAAGAAAGTATCTCTTAAGGCTATACTTGTATGAGTAAGTGGGCCCGGGTTAATAATAATAAATTTAACACCATTTTTTTTTGCGGATTGGATTGCATCAATAATTTCATGTTCAGCATTACTTTGTAAAAAAGTTAATGATATTTTTGCTGATGTTGCAATTTCATTTAGTTTAATTTCAATATCAGCAAGAGATTCAGTTCCATATACCTCAGGCTCTCTAGTTCCTAGAAGATTAAGGTTTGGTCCATTAATGATTAAAATGTCAGACAAGATTATACCCCAAATAAAGTTTATTGATTTTTAGTAGAAGTTTAACGAATTTGACTGAAATTACAAGAATTTAATAAGAAATAGAGATTTTATAAACTTAATGATTTAAGTTTTGTAACAAAAGTTGCAGCATCTATAAAACCAACAATCCTTGATTCAATGATTTCATTACCTTGGGGATTAAAAAACATTATGGCGGGAGGACCAAATAAATTATTTTTTTCCAAAAAGGAAATATTATTTTCATCAGCTTTAGTGATATCAAATTTAACTAAATTTAGATTTCCAAGGGCATTTGATACATCAGCATCATTGAACGTATACATTTCAAGTTCTTTACAGGCAACGCACCAATCAGCATATAAATCAACCATGGTTATATTTTTAGAATTTCTTATTACTTTTAGAAGATCATCTGAATTATTAACTATAATAAATTGATTAGTAATTGGCTTTTGAATAAAACTTGTTATAGGTATAAAGTTTTGGTTTATATTTGCTCCATAAATTAATAGAGAAGCATATCCAAACATAATTATAGAGATGATTTTCGAAGCAGGATTTTGGAATGACCCTCCTACTGTTTTTCCATTTTTGTAAATTAATATGATTATGGTTATTGGTAAAATAGCCCATAAATATGCAGCCATCTGAATTGAAACAATCCTTTCAAGCAACCAAATAGCAACAATTATAAAAAGTAATCCAAAAAGTTTATTTGTTAAGTCCAAATAAGGACCTATTTTTTTTTACTAGGGTTGTAGCAGAAGTACCTAGGGCTAGTAAAGGCGTTCCCATACCAAAACCAAGAGCGAAAAGTGCAAAACCACCCAAAATATAATCTTTCGTGGTTGCAATATACATTAAAGCTCCAATTAAGGGAGCTGTCACACATGGGCCAATTATTAAAGCAGAAAGCAAACCCATGAGACCAACACCAAAATAAGAACCAGGCTTTAATTGATTACTAGATTCTGACAATGAAGTTTGAATAAATTTAGGCATTTGTAAATTTATTGCTTTAAACATTGATAGGGCTAGCATTACAAATAAAAGAGCAAAAGCACTGATTACATATGGATTTTGTAAATTGGCCTGTATATTACTTCCTGACAAGGCAAATATAATTCCTATTATTGAGTATGTGATTGACATAGATAGGACATAAGTGAAAGATAAAAAAAATGATTTTCTTGTTGAAATTTCTTTACCTTGACCAACTATTAAACCAGTTAGAATAGGTATCATAGGAAAAACACATGGCGTGAAGGCAAGCAGTATTCCAACTAAATAGAAAAAAAATACATTATAAAAAACAGATTCTGTTGAGAGAGTATTGCTAATAGTTATTTGATTACTTGTAAAACCAGTTTTATAAAAATAATTTCCTTCTGATTGAATGTCTATTTTGAAAGATTTTTTTGTAGGAGGATAACACAATCCAGCATCTGCGCAGCCCTGATAATTTACTATAAGATTAAAACTATTTTTTGGTAAATCTTTAAGAAAAATATGAGCCTTCGTATAGTTATAATACACATCTACATTGCCAAAAAACTCATCTGTTTTTTTTATCCCATCGGGCATAGTTACTTTGTCTATATCTACACCATTTCCATCAATTTGGAATTTAAACATCCCCAGATACAAGTAATAACCTTCTGCAATATCCCANTCAACTTCCAGACGCTTACCATCTACTTTTTTTAAAATTGGGATAAAAGCTTTNTCAGGATGAAGGAACTCAGTAGATTTATTTATATCTTTAGAGAACTCAGATTCTGCCTTAACAATATTGCCATTATTATCAATCAGAAAGAAAGATAAAAATAATAACGAAGCTAAAAAAAATGTTTTAATGAGTTTCATTTTTAATCCATTTTAAATATTTTTCATACCCTTGATCTATTTTTATAGAAATTATCTCAGGAACCTCATAGTTATGCAATTTTTTAATTATTNACTCTATTTTTTTATAAGAACTTTTATGAGATTTAATCAAAATTAACCATTCTTTAGACTTTTGAAATTTGTTTTCCCAAAAATAATAGCTTTGAANTTTTGGTATAACATTTACGCATGCACACGCNTTTTCNATGATAAGCTTTTTGCTTATTTTTTTTGATATTTCTTCCTCATCTGTCGATGTTAATGTTAATATNAAATCATTCTTCATAATTAGATATTAAGATATTATGAGATTTAGATATATATTACCAATATTTTTCATTCTCATTCCAATAATTGAAATAACTCTATTTATAGAAATAGGTTCAAAAATTGGGAGTTTTAACACGATTATTTTAATTTTTATCACAGCCATTTTTGGGGTCTACTTAATAAAGAATGGTAAATTCTCATATTTCTCTGAGATACAAAATAGTCTGCAACAAGGCATTATGCCCGAAATTGCAATTTTTTCAGGGATGTTTTTTTTCTTAGCAGGTTTTTTGTTGATTATCCCNGGTTTTTTTTCAGATACCATTGGTGTGCTACTTTTAATNAAACCNGTAAGGCATATGATTATAAGAAAATTTGTGCATATCTCTCCCGTCAAGAGGCAACCACATGANAAAAGCAGAACAATTATTGATGTTGAGCATAAAAATATAGATGAATAAAAAAAATTAACCACTTGAAATTTAAAAAAAGGTCGTTATTATTAGCAATCTAGGGGTTAGAGTGCTAACACAAGAAATATTGATAAATAAGAGGTATATTAAATGAATATAAGACCATTACACGATCGCGTNATAGTAAGAAGGATGGAAGAAGAAAAAACATCCCCAGGCGGCATTGTAATTCCTGACTCGGCTACAGAAAAACCAATAAAAGGAGAAGTAGTTGCAGTTGGCAAAGGAAAGATTTTAGAAAATGGAGACATCAGACCACTTGATGTAAAAAAAGGTGACAAAATTCTATTTGGAAAGTACTCAGGTACAGAAGTAAAGGTTGATGGCGAAGAAATGCTTGTAATGAGAGAAGATGATATAACGGCCATCGTTGAAGAATAAAAATTAATTAAAAGAGGAAAAAAAGATGACAGCAAAAGAAGTTAAATTTGGCGATGACGCAAGAAAAAAACTNGTAAGCGGTGTTAATATTCTTGCAAATGCAGTGAAAACAACACTTGGACCTAAAGGAAGNAATGTTGTATTAGACAAGTCATTTGGTGCGCCAACAGTTACTAAAGATGGCGTTTCAGTAGCTAAAGAAATAGAACTAAAAGANAAATTTGAAAATATGGGAGCNCAAATGGTCAAGGAAGTTGCATCACAAACATCTGATATAGCTGGTGATGGAACAACAACTGCGACTGTTCTTGCTCAATCATTGTTACGTGAAGGGTTAAAATGTGTTGCTGCAGGCATGAATCCAATGGATTTAAAGCGAGGTATNGACAAAGCNGTCGNTGTAGCAGTGGAAAGCTTNCAGAAAATGTCAAAACCATGCACTGATCATAATGCAATTGAACAAGTTGGGACTATTTCGGCAAATTCTGATACAACCATAGGATCAATTATCGCTGAATCCATGGATAAAGTAGGCAAAGAAGGTGTAATAACAGTTGAAGAAGGACAATCATTGGAAAATGAACTTGAGGTTGTTGAAGGGATGCAATTTGATAGAGGATATCTATCACCATACTTTGCTACGAATCAACAAAATATGTCTACTGAACTNGAGGANCCATATATTCTTTTATATGATAAAAAAGTTTCAAACATCAAAGATATGCTTCCAATATTAGAAGGAGTTGCTAAGGCAAGCAAACCNCTTCTGATNATAGCTGAGGATGTTGAAGGNGAAGCTTTAGCAACCTTAGTAGTAAATAGTATAAGAGGTATTGTNAAAGTAGCTGCGGTAAAAGCGCCAGGTTTTGGCGATAGGAGAAAAGCAATGCTNGAAGATATTGCAATTTTAACTGGAGGTACAGTAATTTCTGAAGAAGTTGGTCTTAGCTTAGAAAAAGCAGATATAGATGCTCTTGGTAAAGCTAAAAAAGTTACTGTCACGAAAGAAAATACCACCATTATAGATGGCGGAGGTGATAAAGCTGCAATAGAAAATAGAGTTAATCAAGTTAGAACGCAGATTGAAGAGGCAACGTCTGATTATGATAAAGAAAAGATGCAAGAAAGAGTGGCAAAACTTGCAGGTGGAGTTGCTGTAATTAAAGTAGGCGCAGCAACAGAAGTAGAAATGAAAGAAAAAAAAGCAAGAGTTGAAGATGCGCTTCATGCGACTAGAGCCGCAGTAGAAGAAGGAGTAGTGCCTGGCGGAGGTGTCTCTCTGATAAGAGCAAGACAAGCACTAGAAAAACTGAAAGGNGATAATGCAGACCAAACNCAAGGTATCNAAATAGCTTCACANGCTATGGAAGAACCCCTACGTCAAATAGTTATAAATGCTGGAGATGAAGGATCAGTGATTTTAGCAAAAGTGGAAGATGGAAAAGATTCTTTTGGCTACAATGCTGCAACATCAGAATTTGGAGATATGTTAAAAATGGGGATATTAGATCCTACTAAGGTAACGCGTACAGCTTTACAAAATGCATCTTCAATTGCTGGGTTAATGATTACCACAGAAGCAATGGTAACAGAGCTTGCTAAAGAAGAAGATGCTCCTAGTGGAGGAGCTCCAGCTATGCCAGATATGGGCGGCATGGGTGGAATGGGAATGGGCGGCATGGGAATGTAAACCCATTTCAATTTGTATAAACTTACAAAGCCTCTGAAAAGAGGCTTTGTTATTTCTTATTTATAATATAAATTAAGAGAGTAATGGACAGAATTTGGACAAAAAATTATCCAAAAAACGTACCTCTAGAAATCAGTAGTAATAAATACCACTCTCTTTTAGATTTATTTTATGCTACCACAAACTTATTTAGAGAAAAAACAGCGTTTAGAAATTTAAATTCCTCATTAACATTTGGAGAAATAGAAAAATATTCCGAACGGTTTGCATCTTATTTGCAAAAAGACTTGGGAGTACAAAAAAATACCAAAATAGCCATAATGCTTCCAAATTTAATGACGTACCCAGTTTCATTATTTGGATCTTTTATTGCAGGAGCAACCGTCATAAACATCAATCCTCTATTTAAAACAAGAGAGCTGCTTGATGTACTGGTTAACTCTGAAGCAGAAATAATTATAGTTCTTGATAAGTTTTATGGAGAATTGGAACCAATAATTAAAAAAACAAAAATTAAGAACGTAATAGTATGCAGCCTTACCGATCTCTTAAGTCCTTTGATGAAATTTGTTGTAAAGTCTGTTTTATTTTTTAAAGGTGAGAGGTTTAATTCCAATCAAAAAATAATAAAATTTAATAATACAATAAAAAAATTTAAAGGAACGGAGCGATATCTCTTAAAGGAAAGCGACATAGCTTTTTTGCAATATACCGGCGGAACTACAGGTAAATCAAAAGCAGCTGTGTTAACACATGGGAACATTTTATCAAATATTGAGCAGGTACATGTATGGATTAAAGATTATGTGAATGAAGGCAAAGAGATAATTTTGACGGCTCTTCCTTTATATCACATATTCTCACTTACAGTTAATTTCCTTACATTCTTTAAACTGGGTTCTGAGAATCTGTTAATTACAAATCCGAGAGATATAAAAAACTTTGTTAAAACTATAAGGAAAAATAAATTTACTGTCATGACAGGAGTAAATACATTATTTAACTTATTAATTACAAACTCTAAGTTTAGGGAGATAAACTTTAGCAATTTTAAATTTACAGTTGGAGGAGGGATGGCTGTATTGAAAGATACTGCAAGTAAATGGAAAAAAATTACTGGAACAAATATAACGCAAGGATATGGTCTCACGGAAACATCTCCAGTTATTGCAATAAATATTGTGAAAGATGAATACAATGGATATATTGGCTTACCAGTTCCATCAACAGATGTTTCTGTAAGAGGTGATGATGAAAAAGAATTAGAAGTTGGTAAGGAGGGTGAGTTGTGTGTTAAAGGACCACAAGTGATGACAAAATACTGGAATTCAGAAGAGGAAACTCGAAATGCTTTCACAGAGGATGGTTATTTTAAAACTGGGGATATTGCAGTAATGAATAAAAAAGGTTTTATAAAAATTGTTGATAGAAAAAAAGACATGATAATATCTTCTGGTTTTAATGTTTATCCGAATGAAATCGAAGATTATGTTACAAGTCACCCAGATATCTTGGAAGCTGGTGTTATTGGAATTGAAGACAAGAATAGGGGCGAGAGTATTAAATTATTTATTGTTTCTACCAATCCTAATTTAGAAAAAGGAGAAGTAATTTCTTTTTGCAAGAAAGGGCTTACCATTTATAAAATACCTAAATTTGTTGAGTTTATAACTGAATTACCAAAAAATAATGTAGGAAAAATTTTAAGAAGAAAGCTTAGAGAATTATAACTAGTCTAAGTATCAAATAATATTAAATGATCAATCTGCATTGTTATCCCAATGGTTTCATTTAACGAATGGTCATGATGACTTGGCGTATAACAGAAAATATGTTGACCATCATTGAGTTCTAATTTATAAAGAAAATCTGATCCATGAAAAATTTTTTCTATAACCTTTGCTGAGTCTGGTGCATTATCATCATGTATTACATCGTCTGGCCTAATTAAAACTTCTATATCTTGCCCATTATTATATGGTGCTGTAGTTTGCCCAAAAATGGTACCGAGAGAAGTTGCTACATGATTTTTATCTAAAACTTTGCCTTTAATATAACTGCTGATACCAAAGAAGTTTGCGATTTCACGTGAGAAGGGCTTATGATAGATATCATATGGTGTGTCATATTGAATAATCTTTTTATCTGACAAAAAAGCAATTTTATCTGATAATCCAAATGCTTCTTTAATATTGTGAGTAATTAGAATAGTTGTTATTTTTTCACTCTTAAGTAGTTTTTTTACATCCTGCAATAATTGTTCCTTTAGTTCCTCATCCAATGCACTGAATGGTTCATCAAGTAATAATAATTCTGGTTTAGGAGCTATTGCTCTTGCAATCGCAACTCTTTGTTGTTGTCCTCCTGATATTTGGTGTGGATATTTTTCAGATATTTCATCAATTTCTAAAATATACTGAAGCTCATTACATCTTTCCAATTTTTCTTTATTTGTTGCATTTGATATTCCAAAAGCTATATTTTGACTTACTGTTAGATGTGGAAATAATGACAAATCTTGAAAAATAATTCCGATATTTCTAAATTCTGGCTGAATTGTCTTTTGTTGATTATTTACTGTCTTCTGATTTAAAATTATTTCACCAGAATCTATATTTTCAAACCCACCTATAACTCTGAGTAAAGAACTTTTTCCTGATGCACTAGCCCCTAAAACTGAGGTTACTTCATTTTCAGATACATCCATAGTTAGATTTTTGATAATTTCTTCATCACCAAAATTCAGTGAGATATTTTTTATCTGAAGTTTAGTATTATTCTTTTTCATCACTGATGGTCTTCCTTGTTAATATTATAACAGGAATCAAACTGATAATTATTAAGGTAAGTGCTGGTGAAGCGATATATGATAATTGTTCTGCCGAAGCTAACTCATAAATATTTACTGCAAGTGTATTGAAGTTAAAAGGCCTCATTATAAGAGTAGCTGGGAGCTCTTTAACTACATCAACGAAAACTAATATTAGTGATGTTATAATTGTGACTTTCATCATGGGAGCATGAATTTTCTTTATAATAGATATCTTAGTCATACCATAAGATCTTGCTGTAAGGTCTATATTATTTTTAATTTTACTCAACCCAGACTCATTTGTTTTGAGAGAAATAGTTGAAAACCTAATGGCATAAGCAAGTATTAGAGCTATGAATGAGCCACTCAAATAAAAGAAGGGTTGACCACCTGTTAAATTAGATTGAAATTCATCAAGAAAGGCAATTGGTGTCATTATTCCAATTGCTATTACTACACCAGGTATTGAATAACCAAGCGATAATATTTTTAGAGAGAGATTTGTAAATATACTCTTAAGAGATCTATCTAAATAACAAAAATAAAGTGAAATAAGTACTATGATTAATGATGATATTCCAGCAATCCATGTAGTATTCCAAATAAGTTGAAAATATGAATATTCAAAGATAGAAAAATATGTATCGAAAAACCATAATAACAATTGAATAATTGGGATTATAGATGATACAAGGACTATTAGAGAACACCATGAAAATGCAAAGAAAGATTTTAATCCAAACAAATTCTGTTGCCTAACATTCCTCATTATTTGTGATGTATGAAAATATTGACTTTTCCCACGAGAATATTTTTCAACTATCATAACTATAAATACAAATGTTAATAATATAGAAGCAAGATGTAATGAACTGCTTTCATCGCCAAAAGCAAACCACGCTCGAAAGATACCAGTAGTGAAAGTACTAACGCCATAATAGTCTACAGTTCCATATTCAGCGAGCGTTTCCATTATAACAAAACTTAATCCGGCTATAATACCGGGTCTTGCTAAAGGTAGACCAATTTTTAAAAAACAATCGGTGTTGTTTAAACCCATTGACCTACCAACTTCAAAAACACAATATGATTGTTGATTGAAGGTTGAGTAACACAATAGATATACATAAGGGTAGAGACAAACTGTAAGTATAAAAATTACCCCATAAATATTTCTCATATCAACAGTTCGATAAAGATTAGCTCCCATACCAAATAGCTGTTCTGTCATATCAAAAAAAATACCAGATGGTTCAAATAACCCAGCATATATGAACGCGCTAACATATGCAGGTATAGCTATTGGAAAGACTAATAACCACCTAAAAATATTTTTCCCAGGAAAATCATACATAGTAATTAACCATGCACAAGATACCCCAATTAAGAATGTGAATAGCGAAACCCATAAAACTATAAAAGCAGTATTGAATAAATATGTTAATAATAAATTATCTATCAAGTGACTCCATATTTCTGTCGATGGTACAAACAGATAAGAAAAAATAGTTAAAATAGGGAGCATCATTAGTATTAAGAAAAGACTAACAATATATTTTGTTTTAATCATAGAATAATCACTATTGCCAATTTACCTCATCAAATATTCGAGTAGCAACTCCATTATTCTTCCCTAGTTTTTCGAGATTAACTTCGTCTGATTTAAAAGGATATCCCCATGAGCGGACAATTTTGCTTACTTCAATATTTTCCCTAATTGGGTATTCATGATTAGATTTTGCATATAATTCTTGAGCCTTATCTTCTGCTAAAAACTCAATAAGTTTAATAGCATTAGCAGTATTTTTTGAATATTTTACAACCGATGCTCCACTTATATTTATATGTGCTCCACGATTATCTTGGTTTGGGAAAAAGACATTTATTTTTTTGGCAAAATTTCTTTCATTTTCTTTTTTTGATGACATCCACTTACCTAAATAGTAAGTATTTGCTAATGTTAAATCACACTCACCAAGGACAACAGAAGTCATTTGTGTACGGTCATTGCCTTTCGGATTTCTTGCAAAATTTTTAACAATTGAAAGCGCCCATTGCTTTGCCTCTTTTTCTCCTAAATGAATAATGAGCGATGCTAAAAGAGATTGATTATATATATTATTTGATGATCTCATACATATCTTCCCTTTCCATTTGGGATTGGCTAGGTCTTCATATGTAGATAAATCTTTTCTTTCAATAGTTTTAGGATTAAACATAATAATACGGCTTCTTATTGATAAACCATACCAATACCCATCTGGGTCACGCAATTTTTCAGGAATTAGTCTGTTTAGTTTTTTTGAATTAATACTCTTTGTGAGTTTTTTTATTTTTGCCCTATATAAATTCCCAGCATCAACTGTCAATAACACATCAGCTTGTGTATTTTTCCCCTCAAGCTCCAATCTTTTTTGGAGTGCTTTTGCTTTACCCGCTACTAAATTTACCTTGATATTTGTTTCTTTCTCAAAGGCTTTAATTAAAGGTTTAATTAAATATTCTTTTCTTGCTGAATAAACATTAACAATTTGTATGTCATTAGATGAAGGAGCTCCAGCTGCATAAGCAACATTAGTGATGGTTTCATTGAAACTAAAAAGCGACAAACAAAAACCAAAGCTTAAAAATACTAGTTTTTTCAAAATTACCTCTATATAATAAACGAGAATGATTCTCATTATCTCATAACTTAATTAAAAATCAATCGATAGATTTTGGGTTTACACAAGTAATTTCAGGTGTTTATGTTATATAAGTCATGTTATAGTTTTCAGTTGATTCTCATAAAAATAAAAAGGCAAAATACATGAAAATGTCAGACCTGGAAGGCCAAATTTGGATTGATGGNTCTTTTTGCGATTGGAAGGAAGCGAAAATACATATACTAACTCACACCCTCCATTATGGTACTGGAGTTTTTGAAGGTGTAAGAGCATATGAAACTAATCAGGGACCAGCAATATTTAGATTAAAAGATCACACAGACCGATTATTTAATTCCGCAAAACTCATAGGGATGGAAATACCATTTTCACCGGAAATACTTATGAAGGCTCAGCGTGATACTGTTAAGGAAAATAAATTAAAAAATGCATATATACGCCCATTATGTTTTTATGGTTCTGAAGGAATGGGATTAAGAGCTGATAATCTAAAAGTACATTGTGCAATTGCTGCCTGGGATTGGGGTCCATATCTCGGTCAAGAGGAAATAACAAATGGCATAAGAATCAAGGTTTCCCCCTTTCCTAAAAGAAATGAACTATCTATGCTATATCAAGCTAAGGCGACTGGAAATTATTTAAACTCTATGCTCGCGCTTAAGGATGCATTGGACTCTGGCTATGACGAGGCTCTTATCATGGGTACAGACGACAATGTTAATGAAGGGTCTGGAGAAAACTTTTTCATTGTAAAGGATGGGGAACTACTCACGCCTGACTTAGCTACCGTGTTAGATGGTATTACTAGAAAAACGATAATAACCCTTGCTGATGAACTAAAAATTAAAACTNTAGAGAAAAAAATAAGTTTAGAAGAAGCATTTGAATGTGATGAGGCATTTTTCACTGGAACAGCAGCCGAGGTTACCCCAATTGTTCAGATAAATGACAAAAAAATTAATGATGGAGTTCCTGGAGAAATTACAAAAAGATTACAAAAAGACTATTTCAATTTAGTAAGCGGCAATGCAAAAAAACATATAGAATGGTTAACAACTATAAATAATTTTGATGATTAAGAGAAAAAAAATACTTGTTGTAGGCGACATAATGTTAGACAAATATTGGTCAGGAGAGGTTGAAAGGATTTCACCTGAAGCNCCAGTGCCTGTTATTAANNTTACCTCATCAATTGATAAACCTGGTGGAGCNGCAAACGTTGCTATGAACTTAGCTAATTTAGGTATGCAGGCAACACTTATGGGCATAACAGGGAAGGATGATGCAAATACACAAATATCACGTTTGTTAAAAAAAACAAATGTAACTTTTAAACCATTGGTAGATCCTAAAATCCGTACCACAACCAAATTAAGAATTACGGGGAAAAATCAGCAATTAATGCGTATAGATCATGAAGATAANGATAAAACTAAAATACATAANAAACTTCTAACTCAAATTTTAAAAGTAATGAAAGCNCATGATGCAATNATTATTTCNGATTATGANAAAGGAGTANTTAAACCAATTATAAATGATATTTTGNAATCAGCTTCAAAATTTAATATCAAAACATTTGTTGATCCAAAAGGAGATAGCTTTGATTGTTATAAAAATGCATTTTTGTTGAAACCAAACCAAAAAGAATTCAATGCCATTATGGGATTATCAAAAACAAAGAATGACTTTTACAATAAAGCAGAAAAACTTAGGAACAAGCTTAAATTATCAGCATTACTTGTAACTCAAGGGAAAGGNGGCATGACTCTGTTTCAGTCAAATAAAATTACATCATATCATGCTGAACAAAAGGATGTATTTGATGTAACAGGTGCTGGAGACACTGTAATATCAGTTTTGGCAGCAAGCATATCATCTGGTAAGAGCTTAAATACAGCAGTTAAACTTTCTAATATCGCAGCAGGCCTGTCAGTACAAAAATTAGGNGCAGCAAGCGTTAGTCAAAAAGAATTATCAAATGCCGGGCAAAAACAATAAACTTGTATCAGACCTTCAAGAACTTAAAGTTCTTCGTCAGGAATATCAAAAGGACAGCAAAAGTGTAATTTTTACAAATGGCTGTTTTGATATTATCCATGCAGGACATATTCATTTATTAAATGAAGCAAAAAAGTTTGGTGATATTTTATTAGTTGCAATAAATAGTGATAGTTCTATTAAAAAAATTAAGTCTGAATCAAGACCCATAAATAATGCTGAAGATAGAGCTTTTATATTATCCTCAATGAGTGNCGTTGATCATATTTTTATTTTTGAAGAGGAAACCCCTGAAAAAATTATCAACGAAATAATTCCAGATTTCTTAGTAAAGGGTGATGANTATAAGGATAAATTTATTGCTGGTGAGGAATGTATGAAGGAAAATGGAAAGAAAGTGAAATTNGTAAAATTATTAGATGGTAAATCAACAACAGATACTATAATCAATATTAAGAAAACTAAAGATTAAGCTATATCCTTTTGCACTTTATCAATCATTTCAATTACATGGTCTATGNGAATTAAAGACATTGCGCTTTTATTTCTAACTCTGGTTCCCCACCTTACATTATCTTCGCAAGTGTTCATATAAGTTTCTAATGCCTCATTATATTTATTGATAATATATTTTTGGTTTTGATAGGGCCCTGTTCTTTTTGGATTAGAAGTTGCAAATAAACCTATTGTAGGCTTTGCAAACATGGATGCTATATGCATAGTCCCTGAATCAGAACCAATATAAAATTGGCATTTTTTAACTATGCCACATAATTCTTGCAAATTAGTTTTACCTACCAAGTTGTATATGAAATCATTTGAATCTATTTTTTTGGACCCTTCAATCTCATAGTTATTATTTCCACCAACCATTATAGAATCTATATCATATTTTTCAGATAGATACTTAGCAATAAGTTCATAATTTTTTAATTTCCATTCTCTATAGTTAAATCTTCTTGAGCTTGTGAATGGATTAAAAACNGCATANTTTCTCTTCTTTTTGAGAACTTCATTATCAGGTGGATCAAAATCTAAAGACCAATCTAGCTGTCTTTTTTTTATTCCTATCTCTTCTAGAAAATAAAAAAAAGTATCCAGGACATGAGATTCTTCTGGCATTTTTGTATTTTTATAATCCAATTTTTTTTTAGCTGCTATAAATAGACTTAGGATTTTGGAGCGTAATGATTTTTGCATGTGTAATAAAACATCAAATTCCTCACCTTTAATTTCATTTTTTAGATTAATAATAGATTTTAAATTCTTACTCTTATCTATAATGATGAAACGCACTTCCTTCATGTTTTTTACAAGAGGGTATTCTGTTTTACCAATAATCCATGTAATATCTGATTTAGGTAAATTGTGTTGGATTGTTTTTATAACTGGTATCATATGTGTAATGTCACCAATAGAAGACAGCCTTAATACACAGATTGAAGATGGTAAATTATTTTTTTGAGACATAAATCGTGAGCATCTTAATTAAAAAAGTCAATAACCAGTTCATATTCTATGACAAAGAGATTGGAATTAATATAGAAGAATGGTTTTTGAGAGAAAATTTTGAAGATGAAACAAAACCTAATACAAAGCTTATACATAATAAAAAATGGATTAAGAAACACTATGTTAGAAAAGGACTAATGGCATTTTTAGGTGATTTATATCTAAATAGCTCTATTCAACATACTCGCTCTTATTTAGAATTCTCATTGTTAAATGATTTATACAAAAAAGGATTTCCGACATGTAAACCTATTATAGGTTGGGTTAAAAAAANTAAATTTACTTATACGGCCAACCTAATTACAGAGTATATACCGAGTGTTAATCTNAAAACTTATATCACACAGAATAAAATGAAAGAGAAAGATTGGTACTTAATCGGNGCACTAATTGCAAATCTTCACAAACATAATGTTTTTCATGGAGATTTGAATATAACAAACATACTTGTTAATGAAGATGACAAAAGAATAGAAAAATTTTTATTAATTGATTTTGATAAATCAGAACTAAAAAAATATTTGACAGTTAAAAGTAAAGAGTCTAATTTAGATAGGATTCTAAGATCACTAAAGAAAAATAATTTATTCAATAAAATTAGCTTTAATAAGCTTATTGAAGGTTACTCATTTACGAGTGATTGAATATGTTTACAATAATCACCCAATATACTTTTTTTTGATTCTATAAGTTTTTTTGCATTATTGCCAAATAACTCTCTCTTATTTCTGGACCTAATTAATTTTTCAAAAACACTTTTTAACATAGGGGCTTCTTTAATCATTAGCAACGCATTCTTTTTGAGAAATTCTTCTGTTTCAGATATAAAATTATACATAAAAGGTCCTACAATAACTGTCTTGCCATAAGGAGCTGCTTCTAAAAAATTTTGTCCACCATGGTCAATTAATGAACCACCCATAAAAATAAATTCAGAGTGTTGTATCCATTGGTTAAGTTCGCCATATGTATCAGCAATGTAAACCTGAGTATTATCTTTAACTTTTTCGTTTCTACTTCTTATAGAGACTTTGACAGCTGAGAGAGGTATTTGTGACAATATTTCTCCTAGTCTTTCTGGGTGTCGAGGAACAATTACTAATAATAATTTTCTTTCTCTAAGTTTCAACCATTCACGAATAATCTTTATTTCTTCATCATTGTGTGTTGAGGCAGCAAGCACATACTTACGATTAATTAAATTTTCAGTATCTGGAATATCTTCATATTCAGCAAATTTTAAATTACCAGTTACCTCAATTTTATTTTCTATAGCGCCTAGTTCAAGATATTTTTCTTTTTCAAGGTCTGATTTGCAAAGAATCATCGTCAAGCTTTGTAAAGCATTCCTATAAACATCTTTTATGAACCCTGGTTTATCAGTAGTTTTTTTTGATAACCTTGCATTTACAATAATTGATGGAATATTATTTTGTTTACATTGACGAAGTAAGTTGGGCCATATTTCGGTTTCAATTATTATACAAATCTTGGGGTTAATAGCAGAACAAAATCTTTTCATTGTTAAAAACCAATCAATTGGTAGAAATAAATGTTCTACTTTTTTATCATTTAATTCTTTAACTAATCTTGAGGACGATTCAGTATTTGTGGTAATTAAAAAATTATAGGATGAATCTAATGATTTTAATTTTTTGTAAAGTACTATTGCAAGCTTTGTTTCACCTATAGATGCTGCATGCAACCAAATGGTATTAGAAAGTCTCTTGATTGGCAATAAGCCAAGTCTTTGTAAAATAAATTTAAACCCACTTTTTTTTCGTATACCACCGAATATTACTGAGAATAATAAGTAAGGACTTATGAGATATAAGAGTAAATTATATTTAATCATCAAGTATAAAAATCTTTACCAAACTAACAATTGATTTATTGATTCAATATCTCGAATAGTTAAATCTTCCGAATATTTCTTAATTTCAAGTTCTGACACCATGTAATCCATTACTGATTTTATGTATTCATTCTTTGAAATATGTAAATCATAATCTGCCTCTGTTACCTGAATGTCTGTATTTACTCCTAATATAAAACCATTTTTCACAGTTTTATAATTTTGTTGTGACTCATGAAATCTATTTTTTGTAGCCTCAATAAGGTTTTGATTAAGAATAAAATTATTATAGGTATTTATAATATCTTTCTTTAAGATTTTTCTAGCTAAATCCAAGTTAAATTTCATTTTTTCTAGATTATGCCTGGATTCTCTGACTTTAGAATTTGTGTAACCACCTTGAAAAATTGGCAAATTAAATACTAAACTAATTTCTGACCCTTCTTGAGTACTTGTACCACGATACGAGCCAGAACTTGTATCTGTATAATCATATGAGGCAACAAGATCGACAGTAGGGTAGTGTTCAGATTGATTTGAACTCAAATCATTTTGCGCAATATTAACATCATATAGTGCCATTTTTATAGTTTCATATTCTGTCAATGCTTGCGATAGAATTATATCTAAATCATATTCTGATAATGACAGATTAATCTCAGTATCAAGATTAAATATATCCATTATTTCCTTTCCCGTTAATAGGTAGATATCTTGTTTGGCAGAAACAAATTCATTTTCAAATTTCTGTAATTCGTTTTTTGTAACTCTGTAGTCATTTTTGTATTTATTAAGCTTTATGTTTGTTAGTGCCCCATTTTTGTATAACAAAATAGCATTTGAAAGCTGAAGTTCCATCATAGATTTTTTTATTTTCAAGGCAGATATATTATTCATCAAATCAATTAAAGAAAAATAAAGTTTAGCAGATTTTATTATTAGATCTTTGTGTGTAAAATTTTGATTTTCGTTATATTTTTTAATGTTGCTAGATGCTTTATCTAGTTCATCAAATAAACCTAAACGTAAAATAGGCTGAGAAATATTTACTGAATATAAATCAGTTCTATGGTTTCTTATGCTTCCTGAACCTTTATATTTATCAATTTTATTTTCTTTAGTTTGTGCAGTTAAATTAATTTCAGGGAAAACTGTTGATAGNGTCTGATCATATTGTTCTTTCGCAATAAAATAATCAGCTTCGGTAATTTTTATTTGATTATCATTATTTAATGCCCTTTTGTAAACATCCAATAAATCTGCGGCCAATAATGATTCACATACGAATGCACTTATAAATATAATAATAATTTTATTTATTTTAAACATATCTTGGCATATCTTTATCTATTTCTTTTGCCCATCNATTAAGTCCACCACTTAAATTTATAACATTATCAAAACCATTATTTGAAAGGTATTGTCCTACCACTCTACTTCTTATGCCATGATGACAAACTACAACTAAAATTTTATCCTTGTCAATTTCATCCAACCTTTCTATCAATTTTCCCATTGGTATATGTAGGGATTCATTAATATGACATATATCATATTCCCAAAGTTCTCTTACATCAAGGACTAATGTATCCTGCGATGAATCATCAAGCATTTGTTGTATTTCATTTGGATTTTTTTCAATCATTATAAATTTACCAAAAATTATATTAATGGAGTTGTATCTGATTCAAATAGAATATTTTTTGTTAAGCTATTCTTCGTAAATTTTTTAATTATAAGACCTTTTTTAATTGGGCTATCGACAGATCCAACAAATAAAAAAGCTTTTGAATTATCTTTTAAATGATTTGACAACATTATTTCATCAGAAAGATAAGATGTAAGGATTACTACATCATATGAATTAATCATAGACCATTTTTTTTTAATATCTATATTTTCTAAAGTAATATTCTGAATTTGAGAATATTTTTTTAAGTTGTTTTTTGCAAATTCAATAAGGTTATTAAAAATATCTATAGAATGAACATGTTTGCATAACTTAGATAAGCAGCAGGTTAAATATCCTGTTCCAGTTCCAATTTCTAGGACCATTTCATCTCCTTCAAGACATAACTCTTGTAGTATTTTTCCTTCTATCGTAGGCAATAACATTTTCTGATTGTTTTCAATTGGGATTTGATAGTCTGCATAAGAAAATTTTTTAAATTTGTCAGGGACAAAATCACTACGTAACACACAGCTAAGCACATTCAAAACTTTTTGATCTATAACATTAGAGGACCTAAAAAGGTTGTTTATCATACTTATCATATCATTATTATGCACTTTCATTTTTCTACTAAATTTAGTATGGTGATATTATAGTTTAAAAAAAGTGGAAATTATACAACTGGAAGTCCTCTAATGACTAGTAAAAATATTGACATAGAATCTTACTCTAAAAATTTTCCAAATTCCAAAAAAATCTATATAACAGGTTCCCAAAAGAGTATACAAGTACCAATGAGAATGATTAAACAAACAGCGACAAAATTAGATAATTCTATAAAAATCAATGAGCCTATATATGTATATGATACTACTGGTATGTATACCGATGAAAATTATAAAATTGATATTGAGAAAGGTTTGNGTCTAACACGTAAGAAATGGATTGATGATAGGTTTGATTCTGATCATCATAAACGTACTGTGCCACAAAATTTAAAAGTCAAACCAAAAAAATTCTCTCAAAAATCAAGAGCTGGAAAACCAATAACTCAAATGCATTATGCTAAACAAGGGATAATAACTCCTGAAATGGAATATGTATCAATAAGAGAAAATACTTTTTTTGNCTCAAAAAAACACCCATTACGTAAAATTACTCCAGAATATGTTAGACAAGAAGTTGCTGAAGGCAGAGCAATTATTCCGTGCAACATTAACCATCCTGAATCTGAACCAATGATAATAGGAAAAAATTTTTTAACGAAAGTTAATGCAAATATAGGCAATTCTCCCGTTTCATCAAATATATATGAAGAACTTGATAAGTTACTTTGGGCGGTAAGATGGGGAGCAGATACAGTTATGGATTTATCGACGGGNAAAGATTTATATGAAACCAGAGAGTATATAATTAGGAATTCNCCAGTTCCNATNGGAACAGTTCCGATTTATGAAGCCCTTGAACGAGTTAATGGAAAAGCNGAGGATTTNTCATATGATATTTTTAGAGATGTCTTAATTCAACAAGCAGAACAAGGAGTGGATTATTTTACAATTCATGCTGGAGTACTCCTAAATTACATCCCAAAAACCATGGACAGAGTAACNGGCATTGTTTCAAGGGGNGGTTCAATTATTTCAAAGTGGTGCTTAACTCACCACCAAGAGAATTTTTTATATACTAATTTTGAAGATATATGTGAAATTATGAAAACCTATGACATTGCTTTTTCATTGGGCGATGGATTAAGACCAGGCTCTATTGCTGATGCTAATGATGACGCTCAATTCTCTGAATTAGAGACTTTGGGTGAACTCACAAAAAAAGCTTGGGCACATGATGTTCAGGTTATGATTGAAGGGCCAGGCCATATTCCATTGGATTTAATAAAAGAAAATGTAATAAAAGAACAGGAATTATGCTTTGAAGCTCCTTTTTATACTCTTGGGCCACTGGTAACAGACATAGCCCCCGGTTATGACCATATCACTTCTGCCATTGGGGCTGCAAATATAGGTGCTTTTGGCACATCTTTGTTATGTTATGTGACACCGAAAGAACATTTAGGACTTCCAAATAAAAATGACGTTAAGGATGGACTCATAGCATATAAAATTGCTGCACACTCAGCAGATATAGCAAAAAGACACCCNGCAGCACAATATAGAGATGATGCCCTTTCAAGAGCAAGATTCGAGTTTCGATGGGAAGATCAATTCAATCTTAGTTTAGACCCATATAGGTCTAGAGAATTTCATGATGAAACACTTCCTCAAGAAAGCGCTAAGGTTGCACATTTTTGTTCTATGTGTGGTCCTCACTTTTGCTCGATGAAAATCACTCAAGATATACGNAATTATGCTAAAAACAAGGGGATAGAAGATATAAAAGTAGCCGTNGAAGTTGGATTAAAAGAAAAATCTCAAGAGTTTAAAGATTTAGGAAAAGAGATATATATAAAGAAAAGATAAATTATTTCTAATTCAGTTTATTTTTACGTTGAAGACTCGCATCAATTACCATTGATTTAAGGCTTGTTTGATATCATCAATAATATCATCCACATTTTCTATACCGATTGATAATCTAACGAGATCTTCAGGAACTCCAGCTTTTTTTAGTTCTTCTGGCGATAGTTGTCTGTGAGTGGTTGAGGCTGGATGACATGCAAGTGATTTTGCATCACCTATATTAACAAGCCTCACAATAAGTTGTAGGGCGTCAATGAATTTTGCACCATTTACACTTCCACCTTCTATTCCAAAACTTAATATACTTGATGCTTTGCCATTCATTAGTTGTTTTACAAGAGGGTAGTCAACGTGACTTTCAAGACCAGGATAATTTACCCAATTAACTTTAGGGTGCTTTTCTAGAAATTGAGCAACTTTTGTAGCATTCTCACAGTGTCTATCCATGCGGACAGGTAATGATTCTATTCCTTGTAAAATTAAAAAGCTATTAAAAGGTGAAATAGCCGCACCCATATTTCTTAGAGGTACAGTTCTTGCAGCACCAATAAATGCTGCCTCGCCAAGTGCTTCAGTAAAGACAACTCCATGATAAGAAGGATCAGGAGTATTTAATCTGCTGAATTTTCTCTTATGTTTAGCCCATGGAAATTTTCCAGAATCAACTATAATTCCTCCAATAGAATTTCCATGTCCACCCATATATTTAGTTAATGAATGCACAATGATATCTGCTCCATGTTCAATTGGTCTAAATAAATAAGGGGTTGGAACAGTATTGTCAACAATTAACGGTATATCNTGATCATTAGCAATTTTAGCAATTTTCGGTATATCAACAACATTAGCCGCTGGATTTCCAATCGACTCACAAAATATTGCTTTTGTTTTTGAATCTATGAGTTTTTCTAGTTGAGGCAATTTATCATGATCACCAAATTTTACTTCTACACCGAATCGTGGGAGTTGATGAGCAAAAAGAGTATATGTCCCGCCATATAGTGTTGCAGTGCTAACAATGTTATCCCCTGCTTCACAAATTGTCATAATTGCATATGTTGTTGCTGCAGAGCCAGAAGCTAACCCTAAAGCTCCGATACCTCCCTCCATTGCTGCAACCCTTTTTTCCAAAACATCGGTAGTTGGGTTCATTATTCTTGTATATATATTCCCAGCTACTTTTAAATCAAACAGATCAGCACCATGCTGGGTATCATCAAAAGAATAGGATGTAGTCTGATAAATTGGCACCGCAACGGCGTTTGTTGTCGGTTCTGGCGAGTAACCACCATGNACTGCAATTGTTTCAATTTTCATAAGTTATCATCATAAAAAATATTTTAAACAAATGCTAGCAATAAAAGAGATTTAATTCCTTTATTTATATTTTTAAATCAAGTTGATTGTTCTCTAAATCTAAGAATTGGACGCCAGCNCCAAGCAGCCTTATAGGCTTTGATNTTTCTTGATATGATTTAATTAAAAGACTATGAATGATATCAAAATTTAATCTATTACATAATTTTTGAGAACTAGTGGCTTTAAAATCATTATATTTAATCTTTATAAAACAAGATTTAATTGGCCTGCTTCTGTCTTTAGACTCTTTCAAACGGATAGTTAATTTTTCAAAAATTACTTTCATTTGATTGGTACATTCTTCTAGTGACAATAAATCCTCTAAAAATGTATCTTCTACGCTAAGACTTTTGGTAATTCTATTAGGTTCAACATCTCTATTATCAATCCCTCTGCAGAGAAAGAATAAAGTGGCGCCATATTTTCCAAACATATCAATTAATTCAGGTTTATCTAATACTTGCAGATCAGCACAATTTTTTATTTTATGGAGTAGCAATCTTTTCTCATTTTTTTCACCAATTCCAAATATTTTACGAATAGGAACTTGCAGTATAAATTTATTAATTTCATCATCCCTTATTGCAAATTGCCCATTCGGTTTATTCCAATCACTTGCAATTTTTGCTAAAAATTTATTTGATGAAATTCCTGCAGAGGCAGTCAGCTTAAAATCATCATAAATTTTTTGTCTAATTTGTCTTGCCATATCTTCTGGGTCACCATTACAATATTTAGAATTTGTGACATCAAGATATGCTTCATCAAGGGATATTGGTTCAATGATTTTGGTGTAGCATGAATAAATTTTTTTGATATCATGAGAAACTTCTTTATATTTAGCAAAGTTTACAGGAAGAAAAATAATATCAGGGCATAATTGTTTAGCCGTCACTGATGGCATTGCAGATTTAACACCATATTTTCTGGCAATGTAATTACAAGTTGTCACAACACCACGTTCATTTTCATTGCCAGCTACAGCTACAGGTAAATATTTTAATTCTGGTTTTTCTCTGATTTCAACAGCTGCAAAAAAACAGTCCATATCAATATGAATAATTTTCCTATTTGAATAGCTTTGTAATTTATAATTCCTCATTCTCATTTTTGGTGAGTGATTTTATTGATAAGGCATGAATTTCACCTGATGCAATATATTGGTTCAGTAATGCGTATATTATTTTATGTCTATCAATAGTATTCTTGCCTTGAAAATCATCAGAGATTATTTTTACGTCNTATTTAGAATCTGATCCACTAACTTCAATTTGTGCATCATTAAATGAGCTACTTAAAATATTCTTAATTACAGTTTCCATTTTTTATTTTTCCCATAGTTGAGGATTCGCCCAATTATCACTGTTTAACCAGTCAGGAACAGATTTATAATTACTTATATTATATTTATAAAAAAAANAAAAATCATCATTAATNTTTATATCTNAAAGAAATTTAAATCCAAGAGAAATAAGAACTTTATAATAGACATCTTTAATTTTATTATTATTATTTAATACTCTTATTACAAAAAAGTCTCCCGGAAAAAATAATTTCAACTGAGCTATTAATTTTATTTTTAAATCTATATTTTTTTCATTAGAATATAAAGCCAGTATTATATTTTTAACATTTTTTGTTTTTAAGATTTCAAGTAACTTTTTATTATTTTCTATATGTATAATTTTATTATGATCACAATTATCAAGAAAAAAATTTAATATTTTTTTATTTTTATCATAGATTAATATTCTTTCTGATTTTTTTTGAGAAAGAAAATTATCAAGAATTTCTTTTCGCTGATCCATTTTTAGCCAAGAAAATATCGTATCTTAGTAATTTTGTTTTAACCTGGTAATCAGGATTGATATTATCAATAGAAGGTAGATGTTTATGGTTTTTCACNACGACTCTATATTTACACTTATTTTTTGCTATATCTAATAATCTTACTCTGTTTTCTCTGTCATTTGTTATTAATTTTAAAGCTTCATCATTTTTTGATGATAAAGAACTGTTTTTAAACTTATTAAACATAAAATCTATATAAATATAGTCATATAATTCATTGNTTAATCTTAAATATTCATATGAATCACCATAGAGTAGCTTTAATCTTTCATTAATTTTAAATTTTTGGGTTAGCTTTCTAATTCCATTTCTTAATAGCAGAATAGNTATTGGGTTTTTTTCAATCATTGTGACACNAAAACCGTACCTNGCTAAGATGAAACNATCTCTACCAAAACCAGCTGTGCAATCTAAAATTTTAGTACCTTTCTTTTTNAAAATTTTTTTAAAATCTTCATTCTCTTTGTTGATAAANTCTACAGAAATTTTAACTTTTTTTTTATAATTATAATTTATAAGTTCAATTTTATTATTAACTATATTAAGNTCCAGATTCTCTATCTTTTTGTAATAAGGATTAGAATTTAAGATTGTTTGAATATAAGATCCAAAAACTTTATTTCCTTTATCATAGACAATTTTCATCAAGCAACATTATATTTTCGTCTAACATATCTGAGCGTAAAGAATACAAGTGGCCAAAAAAGAGCACTTGTAAGAACTGACCAATAATAATTAGAAAATTGAATCTCTTCCAATCGAATGAACCCATCTATCCACAACAAAATTGTTTGTTTTAGAAATAATAGCAGGAATATAATTATTGCTTGTTGATAAACTGTTAAATACCTAACAAACTTGTATGTTTTTATGATTATGAATGAAACAATTATGAAGGTTAATGCATTTGATCCTAATATTGTTCCAAAGGCAACGTCTGTTAATAAACCAATGAACCATGAAGTAATTAATCCGATACTATTTGGAACTGCAAGTATCCAATATATAACTACAAGATAAAGCCAATCTGGGGAATAACTACCAAATATAAAAGTTATAATCGTCAGGGCTAATGCCAATACAAGTGATGTTGAGATAATTAAAAAATTATTCATTTTTTTCTTTTGGCTTATAATCCCAAATCAGTATTAGTTCAGAGGAATTACCAATATTCTCATAAGAAGATACGGTGACCTCAGCAAANTTCTTCTCTTTATCATTATTAATAGAGGATATTTTGCCAATAGGTATATTGGCTTTGAATCTATTAGCCATACCAGAAGTCGAAATGACATCACCTAATTTAAGATCCATATTTATTGGAGCAAATGGGACATCTAGTTCATTGCTTTTATCCTTACCCTTAATTATAATTTTTTCACCAGTTCTTGTTATTTGTGCTGGGATGTTTGAATTCAAGTCACTTATAAGTAGAACTTTGGAAGACAAGTAACTAGATTCAATAATTTGTCCAATGAGTCCCTTTAAACCCAAAACATTCTGACCAATAAATACCCCATCTTTTTTGCCCTTGTCGATGGTGATAATCTTTTTACTTGGATGGGCTTTATTATTAATTACTTTTGCTAGAGTTTGTTTTTCAGAAATTTTGGTTGATGCTTTAGAGATTTTCCTTAATCTTAAATTTTCATCTTTTAGGGATTGATATTCTTGTAATTGAATCTTTAATTTCAAATTTTCATCTTCTAGTGTTTTAATTTTGTCTTCCATAGTAGCTTTTATTTGAGATTCCTCAACAGAAGCTTTTACTATTTGTCTGGGTATGGTGCTTACATAGTCAATTGGATAAATGATAGTGTCATTTATTAATGATCTTACATAAGTCAACTGATTGTATTTATAATCAGCTGCTATTGTTAATGCTGAAAGGAACACTAAAATTATAAATGTATAAAATTCTTTAAAGGATTTTTTGAAGACAGTTTCCATTTTTAATCAATGGATAAAAATTCTATACCCTCTTTATCAATTATTTCAAGAACTTTACCGCCGCCTCTTGCTACGCAACTCATAGGGTCTTCGGCTACAACAACATACATACCAGTTTCTTCTGTAATGAGTTTGTCTACATCCCTTAATAGAGCCCCACCTCCAGTTAGTACCATTCCTCTTTCATGAATATCAGCTCCCAATTCCGGTGGTGTGTTCTCTAATGCTGTTTTTACAGCAGAGATGATACCTTGGAGTGAGTCTTGAAGTGCTTCAAGAACTTCATTGCTATTTACAGTAAATGATTGAGGTACACCCGCAGATAAATTCGTACCTTTGACTTCAATTTCTAGCAGATCACTACTTGGGTATGCGCAACCAATTTCATGTTTAATTCTCTCTGCGGTAGGATATCCAATGACACAGCCATAATTTCTTCTGATATATCCAATAATTGCCTCATCGAAAGTGTCTCCACCTACGCGTGTCGAAGATGAATATACAATTCCATTAAGAGATATTGTAGCAACTTCAGAGGTGCCTCCGCCAATATCCAACACCATGTACCCCCTAGCTTCATCCAAGGGCATACCCGCTCCAATTGCAGCAGCCATTGGTTCATCTATAAGATGAACAATTCTTGCTCCAGCTCCAGATGCTGACTCTCTTATAGCTCTTCTTTCTACTTGTGTTGCGCCACATGGCACACAAACCAAAACTCTTGGACTCGGTCTAAAAAATTTATTATTGTGTACCTTCCTGATAAAATGCTGAAGCATCCTTTCACAAATCATAAAATCTGAAATTACACCATCTTTCATGGGTCTGATTGTTTGGAGACCCGTTGGAGTTCTGCCAAGCATTTTTTTTGCTTCTACACCAACAGCTTCAATTTTTTTTCCAGCGGCTGTTTTATCATCTCTTACAACAACGACCGAAGGCTCATCTAAAACAATACCTTTTCCTTTTACATAAATTAATGTATTAGCAGTTCCTAAATCAATTGATATATCAGTTGAAAAAGCCCCTTTAATATTTTTATATAAATTTAGCATTCCTTCTTTAATTTATCCTTTAAAATCTGATTAACAAGTTTTGGGTTAGCTTTGCCTTGAGTTTCCTTCATCACTTCACCAACAAAAAAACCAAAAAGTTTAACTTTACCGTTCTGATAGTCCCCAACACATTTATAGTTGTTTTTTAAAACATTTTCAACTATTTTATTTAATTCTTCTATGTCAGAGATTTGCTCCAATCCTTCCATTTGAATAATCTCCTCTGGATTATCCCCATTAGTCCACATGCGTAAAAATATCCCTTTAGCTTGCTTGTTAGATATAGTTTCATCAGCAATATTTGAGAGAAGAAATGCCAACTTTTCTGGTTTCACTGGATAATCTTGAACACCTAAATTTGACTTTTTAGCAAGGGCCAATACCTCAGTAATAATCCAGTTTGCAACCATTTTAGAATCCAAATTTTTTAAAGTTACAGTATATTCAAAAAATTCTGATAATAATTTATCAGAAACAAGTATTGAGGTGTCATATTCACTTAGTTTGAATTCTTTCATGAACCTCTTTTTTTTAGCATCTGGAAGTTCAGGTATACTTGCTTTAATACTTTGGATTAATTTTTCATCAATAATAACAGGCAATAAATCAGGATCCGGAAAATATCTATAGTCATTAGCTTCTTCTTTAGACCGCATTGATCTAGTTTCATTTTTTACAGGATCATAAAGTCTAGTCTCTTGTACAATTTTTTTACCACTTTCAAGAGAATCAATCTGCCTCTTTATTTCATAATTGATTGCATTTTCAACAAATTTGAAAGAATTTATATTTTTTATTTCTGCCCTAATCCCTAAATTCTTTTCCTTAGATTTTTTAATTGAGATATTTGCATCGCACCTAAATGACCCTTGCTCCATATTCCCATCACTTATTTCTAGATATTTAACTAATGTATGTATTTTCTTTAGATACGTAACAGCTTCTTCTGCATTACTTAATTCTGGTTCAGATACAATCTCAATTAATGGAGTACCAGCTCTATTAAGGTCGATTGCACTTTCATCTTTATATAAATCATGTATAGATTTCCCAGCGTCCTCTTCAAGATGTGCGCGTGTAATACCAATACTTTTTTTGCCATCTCTATTCTCTATATCAATACTCCCTTTGGAAACAATAGGAAGCTCATATTGTGAGATTTGATAGCCTTTAGGTAAATCAGGATAAAAGTAATTTTTTCTAGCAAATATAGATTTATTTGAAATAGTGGCATTTATTGATAACCCAAATTTTATTGCCATGATCACCGCTTGTTCATTTAGTACTGGTAGTACACCTGGCATTCCTAAATCAATTGAACAAGCCTGAGTATTTTGTTCTAAACCAAAGTTTGTTGATGCAGAAGAAAAAATTTTACTCTTTGTAGATAACTGCACATGAACTTCTAACCCAATTACTGGTTCCCACATATGTTATTCCTCGTTAAAGACTGGTTTACTTTTATGCCAGTCTGTTATTTTCTGGAAATGATGAGCTAAAGACAATATTTTTGATTCATCAAAATGATTACCAATTATTTGTAGGCCTAAAGGTAAATTATTTTTGAAACCCATTGGAATTGACATTGCAGGCACTCCTGCGAGGTTCGCACTAACGGTAAATACATCCGACAAATACATTGCGATAGGGTCATTTGTTTTTTCGCCTAACTTGAATGCAGAGTCTGGAGCTGTTGGACCTAAAATTAAATCTACTTCTTTAAAAGCTTCAGTAAATTCACTTGCGATTAATTGCCTTATTTTTTGTGCTTTCAAATAATATGCATCATAATAACCTGCAGAGAGAGCGTAGGTACCAATTAATATTCTTCTTTTTACCTCTTTTCCAAAACCTTGAGATCTTGATTTTTTGTATAGTTCATCTATGGTTGAAACATTATCAGATCTATACCCAAATCTAATGCCATCATAGCGTGATAAATTTGAAGAGCATTCTGCTGGGGCAACAACTTGATACGCAGATACTCCTAATTTAGAGTTCTTTAAATTAATCTTTTTTACGGAACAATTATTCTTCTCTAATATGTTAATCGCTTCAGAAAAAACTGATTTTACAGTATCGTCCAAACCATCAAGAAATTCTTCCGGAATTCCAATTTTCATCGGTTCAAATTTTTTGACACACTCAGTATGATAATCTGGAACTTCAATTTTTGATGAAGTAGAATCTTTGACATCAAAGCCAGAAATTTGAGTTAATAGAATAGAGCAGTCTTCAGCAGTATGTGTGAAAATACCCGCCTGATCTAAACTTGAAGCAAAAGCAATCATTCCAAATCTAGATACTCTGCCATATGTTGGTTTTATTCCACAAACACCACATAAAGATGCTGGTTGTCGAATAGATCCACCTGTATCTGTTCCCGTAGAACATGGAGCAAGTCCAGCCGCAACACTTGTTGCCGAACCACCCGATGAACCACCAGGAACATAATCATTGTCCCATGGATTCTTAACACTTCCAAAGTAACTTGTTTCATTAGAAGACCCCATTGCAAATTCATCCATATTGGTTTTGCCAAGTACTATTACTCCAGCATCATTTAGTTTTTCAGCGACAGTTGAATCATAAGGACTTATAAAATTCTCCAACATTCTTGATCCGCATGTTGTTTTTATATTTTTCATACAAAAAATATCTTTCTGTGCTATAGGAATTCCTGACAGAGGACGAATTTTATTTTTGGCTATTTCAGAATCAATCTTTTTAGCTTGATTTATTGCATACTCTTCAGTAAGACTTATAAATGAATTTAATTTGGGGTCAAATTTTTTTATTCTTTCAATAAAATGGTTTGTTAATTCAACTGAACTAATATTTTTTTTAATTAGATCTTCTTTGAGTTCAGTGACTGTTCTATTATGCATTTTAATCTATTACTTTAGGAACTTTATAATACCCATCATCTACATGAGCATTATTCTTTTGGAATATATCTCTTTGGTTCTTTTCTAGAACTTCATCTTTTCTTAATCTTTGAGAGAGATTAAGAGGGTGAGACATAGGTTGAATACCTTCAGTAGAGATTGATTCCATCTCATCAACAAGTGTAAGTATCTTATTTAAGCTAGATGTTATTTCATCTAATTCACTATCATCAATCTCTATTTTAGCTAAATCAGCTATTTTAATAATTGTATTTTTATCCATCTTTTAAGAGCGTCGAGACACCACGAATCTTTTTATGCCATTATAATCTAATATAGTTTT
>NZWU01000025.1 GCA_002701705.1 Gammaproteobacteria bacterium | reverse complement strand
GGAAAAGGAATGGCTGGTGGAAAGATAATCTTAAAGACTTCTGACGCCCTAAAAAATGTTGCAAAAGATATGATCATTATGGGCAATACTTGTCTTTATGGAGCAACTGGTGGAAAACTTTTTGCTGAGGGTATTGCTGGAGAAAGATTTGCGGTGAGAAATTCTGGTTGTGTTGCAGTGATAGAGGGTAGTGGAGATCATACCTGTGAATATATGACTGGTGGCTCAATAGTTGTACTTGGTCAAACAGGTAATAATTTTGGAGCAGGTATGACGGGTGGTTTAGCCTTTGTTTACGATGAAAATAAATTATTTAAAAATAAAATAAACAATCAATCTGTCGAAATTAAAAACTTGGATGATAAAATATTTAAAAATCATCAGAACTATTTATTGAAATTGTTAAAAGAATATTATAGAGAAACTAATAGCTTAAAGGCAAAGTCTGTTTTAGATAATTTTGACGAATCTTTAAATAAATTTATTATTGTAAAGCCAAAAAACGCAAACTTTATAAATCTTCTAAATATTTTAATCAAAGCTGCATAAATGAAAAACTTGAATAGAGCATTTATAGATGATTTATTGTCTAGGATTGATATTGTTCAAGTTATTAATGATAGAGTTAAATTAAAACAACAGGGGAATAGTCATAAGGGTTTATGTCCATTTCATGCTGAAAACACACCGTCATTTAATGTTTCAAGTTCAAAACAGTTTTATCATTGCTTTGGTTGTGGCGCTTCTGGTGATGTAATTAAATTTCTGCAGGAATATGAAGGACTTACCTTCATTGAAGCTATTGAAAAACTTGCTTTGCAAGTCAATGTGAAAATTCCAGAAACTGATAATGCTAAATTTGATAATCATAACAAGCTACTTAAAATAAATAATTTTGCGTTATCTATATTTGAAAAAAATCTTAAAGCTAATCCTCAGGCGTTAAAGTATCTCAAATCAAGAAATATTACAGAAAAAGAAATTGAGTTTTTTCGTATTGGGTTTGCAAATGATAGTTGGGATAATATAACTCAAATACTAAAAGAAAAAAAAATAGTCGATGAAGGAAAAGAATTAGGTCTACTTACTGAAAGTAAAAATAAAATATATGACCGTTTTAGGAACAGAATTATTTTCCCAATAAGGAATACAATGAGCAATGTAATTGCATTCGGTGGACGGTCTCTGGACAATGCTGAATCTGCTAAATATATTAACTCACCTGAATCAAAACTTTTTTATAAAAGCGCACAGGTTTATGGTTTATTTGAAGCTAAACAATCGATAAGTAAAATCAATCAAATTATAATTGTTGAGGGCTATACGGATGTTATATCACTTCATACTAATGGATTTAAAAATGTTGTGGCAACACTTGGTACTGCTTTTACTAAATCTCATCTGAATAAAATTTTAAGATACACAAAAAATATTATGTTCTGTTTTGATGGAGATAATGCTGGAAAAAATGCTGCCTGGAAAGCACTTGTCAATAGTCTTTCAGAAATAAGAGATAATATAAACATAGAGTTTACGTTTTTACCAGATGGGAAAGACCCAGACAACTATATACTTAAAAATGGAAAGAATGCTTTTCAGGATTTATTATCATCTTCTGTACCTCTTTCTGAATTTCTATTTAATAATTTACAAATAGGGTTAGACTTAAAGAAGGTAGAGGACAAATCAAAATTTATATCTTCAATTACTATACTAATACAGCAAATTCCAGCAGGTGTTTTTCGAACATTAATGGAAGAAAAGCTAGCTGATTTAACTAATATATCAAGAAATGAATTATTTAGTCTTACTAAACAGCTAGAAAAAAAATCTTCAGATATTAACGTAGAGAAAAGCACTGTGGATAACATATCTGAATCATATATCTTGTCAATTTTATTAGAATACCCTTCATTATTAAATTCTTGTGAAGTGAAACTCCCGCAATTAATTAGGAGTAATACCATAAAGAAGATAGTTGAAAAAATAGGTGAATTAAATAAGCAAAATGAAAAGATTAATGCCTCAATAATAATTGAACATTTNCCAGATGAAAAAGATTTTATTCTAAATCATATTACAAAAGAAATGGTAGACCNTGATGAAAAATCTTCTTTGAAAACACTTACATCGATTGTATTAAGTATGNAAAAGAAGTATTTAGAAGAAGAATATTTCATAATTTTACAAAAATATTCAAATGGGGAAAAACTTACCGATGAAGANAAAAAAGTNTTAAAAAGTTTTAAAAAATAATATTTTTATTATACAAACAGATAATAAANATGTTATAGTCACTAGGTTAAATTATGTCTAATCGATTTCAATTTACATCTGAGAGTGTCTCGCCAGGACATCCTGATAAAATGTGTGATCAACTTTCAGACACAATATTNGATAGTGTTTTTGCATCTGATAAAAACGCTAGGGTTGCCTGTGAAGTACTTGTTAAAGGAAAAAAAGATGCCCCAGGTAAAGTGGTGATTGGTGGCGAGATTTCTGCATCAGAGCCACTGAATTTTGATACAACAATAAGAAAAGTTATTAATGACATTGGTTANAATTCAAATGCGCTTGGCTTNAACGGATCATCTTGTGAAATCTTGACTTTTATTAATCAACAATCTACAGATATAAAAATGGGTGTAGATAAAAAGAATATTAAAAAACAAGGGGCAGGAGACCAAGGATTAATGTTTGGTTATGCTACTGATGAAACTGAAGTTTTAATGCCTGCTCCTATTTATTATGCTCATCGACTGGTTGAAAAACAAACTGAAGTATTTAGAAATAACTTAGTTGACTGGATAAGACCAGATGCAAAAAGTCAGATTACTTTTCTATATGAGAACAATAAACCAACATTAGTAGACACGGTTGTCTTGTCTACACAACATAATGAAAACGTAGCCGCTAGTGATATAAAAGACTTCGTCATTAATCAAATCATAAAAAAAGTTATACCTGCTAAATATATACATCCTCAAACAAAATTTCTTGTAAATCCAACTGGTAGTTTTATTAGCGGAGGACCAATGGCTGACTGCGGGCTTACTGGTAGAAAAATAATTGTAGATACATACGGAGGTATGGCAAGACACGGTGGAGGAGCTTTCTCTGGAAAGGACCCATCTAAAGTAGACCGTTCAGCAGCATACATGTGTCGCTATATTGCAAAAAACTTGGTTGCTTCTGATATAGCAGAAAGATGTGAAATACAAATATCTTATGCAATTGGTGTTGATGAACCTACATCTATTACAATAAACACATTTGGCACTGGGAAAATATCTGAAGAGAAAATTGTAAAAATTATCCAAAAAGTTTTTGAGTTAACGCCTTCTGGAATTATTGATTCTTTGGATTTATTAAACAAACAATATTTTCCGACATCAATATTTGGTCATTTTGGGAGAGACGACTCTAATTTCTCATGGGAACAAATAGATAAGGTTGATATACTCAGAGAAGAAGCATTTTAATATCAATTAGGAAGAATGATGAAATCAAAAGAAGTAAAACAAATTTTAAATGATTATAAAGTAGCTGATATTTCACAAACAGAATTTGGTAGAAAGGAAATAAAAATTGCCGAGACTGAAATGCCAGGTCTTATGAGTTTGAGGAGTGAATTTAAAGATCAACAACCTCTTAAGGGTGCAAAAATAACTGGTTGTCTCCATATGACTATACAAACAGCTGTGTTAATAGAGACTCTTATCGATTTGGGTGCAGAAATAAGATGGTCTTCTTGTAATATTTTTTCAACTCAAGATCATGCTGCAGCTGCCATAGCAAGTAAAAATATACCTGTTTTTGCATGGAAAAATGAAACCGAAGAAGAATATAAGTGGTGTATCGAGCAGACACTCGCTGGACCTAATAATTGGAAACCAAATATGTTACTAGATGATGGTGGTGATTTAACTGCAATTATTCATGATGAACATAAAGATTTAGCAAAAAATATTTTTGGTGTCTCTGAAGAAACTACCACTGGTGTACATCGTTTATATGAAATGGCTGAAAATAAAAAGCTGATGATGCCTGCTATGAATGTCAATGACTCAGTCACAAAATCAAAATTTGACAACCTATATGGGTGCAGGGAATCTCTAGTTGATGGAATAAAAAGAGCCACTGATACAATGATTGCAGGGAAACTTGCCGTTGTTTGTGGTTATGGGGATGTTGGGAAAGGCTCAGCAAAATCATTAAGGGGTCTTGGTGCAAATGTTTTGATTACTGAAATAGATCCAATCTGCGCTCTTCAAGCTTCAATGGAAGGCTATGAAGTAGTTGATATAAACGATTATGTAGAAAAGATTGATATCTTTATCAGTGCAACAGGTAATTTGAATGTAATTACTCATGAACATATGACCAAAATGAAAAATGGAGCTATTGTTTGTAACATTGGTCATTTTGATAATGAAATTGATGTTGCTAGCTTAAAAAAATATAAATGGGAAAATATTAAGCCTCAGGTTGATCATATTATTTTTCCAGATGGTAAAAGAATTATACTGCTAGCAGAAGGAAGATTGGTAAATCTTGGTTGCGCAACAGGACATCCTAGTTTTGTGATGTCATGCTCATTTACAAATCAGGTGCTTGCTCAAATAGAATTATGGAAAAACCATAAAAATTATAACAATAAAGTATATGTTCTCCCTAAAGAATTAGATGAAAAAGTAGCAACTCTTCATTTAGAAAAATTGGGAGTAAAAATTACAAAACTAAGTGATGAGCAAGCTAAATACATCGGTGTCAACAAAAAGGGTCCATTTAAAAAAGACGATTATAGATATTAATATTATTGAATACATTGCTCTAATCTCAAATTTTAAATATGTCTTCTAAAAACAAGAACAATTTAGACAAGATTGTTGAAAGGGATTTAAAGGTATTATGGCATCCTTGTACACAGATGAAGGATCATGAAGATATACCTCTCATCCCAATCAAATCAGGAAAAGGGGTCTGGCTTAAAGACTACAATGGGAAGAAATATATTGATGCAATAAGTTCTTGGTGGGTAAATCTATTTGGACATTGTAACCCCTATATAAATAAAAAGATTAAAATTCAACTCAAGAATTTAGAACATGTTTTACTTGCAGGCTTTACTCATATGCCAGCTATTAATTTATCAGAAAAACTGATTAAACTGACTCCAAAAGAAATAACAAAATGTTTTTTTACTGATAATGGTTCATCATCAATTGATGCTGCAATGAAAATGAGTTTTCATTACTGGAAAAATAAAGGGTTTTCAAAAAAAAAGAAATTTATTGCATTGACCAACAGCTATCATGGAGAAACGCTTGGATCCTTATCAATAAGTAATATAGACCTTTATAAAAAGACATACAAAGGAATACTAAAAAATACCATCATGGTAAAATCGCCTGATTGCTTTTATAAAGATCAAAGAGACTCTGACAAAAAACATACAATCAAAATATTTGATGAGATGTTTAAGGTAATTAAAAAAAACCACAATGAGGTTTGCGCAGTTATTATTGAACCTTTAGTTCAATGTGCTGGGTATATGAGGATGTATCATGAAATTTATTTAACAATGCTCAAACAGGTCTGCACAAAATATAATATACATTTAATTGTTGATGAAATTGCTGTTGGATTTGGCAGAACAGGAACTATGTTTGCTTTTGAGCAATCAAAAATTACCCCTGATATTATTTGTTTGTCTAAAGGTATTACTGGAGGATATATGACTTTATCCTCTATTTTAACAACTGAAGAAATTTATAGTGCTTTTTATGATGAATATATTAAACTGAATGCTTTTTTGCATTCACAT
Source organism: Gammaproteobacteria bacterium (assembly GCA_002701705.1). GTDB lineage: Bacteria > Pseudomonadota > Gammaproteobacteria. Next base: position 20,456 of record NZWU01000025.1, on the reverse strand, counting down.
AGCTATACAGCAAACCCAATTGCATGTACTGCTGCTTGTGCATCATTAGATTTATTTAAAAAACTTGATGTTTTAAAAAACAATCTTAAGCTTTCAAATTATATCCAAAACAGAATATCACATCTAGCTGATCATCCTAATATTGCTGAAATACGTCAAAAGGGCATGATTACAGCAATTGAGATGGTTAAAGACAAAAAAAAGCGAATCCCATATAACTGGAAAGAAAGGAGAGGCATAAGAGCTTATTTGTATGGTCTTAAAAATAATGTACTAATTCGTCCACTAGGTAATGTAATTTATTTTATGCCACCATATATAATTACATTAAAAGAAATTGATAAGGTGGTTGATGTCATTACAGGTGCCGTGAATGAAGCAACCAAATAAACAACATAGAGTTTTTGTAAATACTCCCATTGATATAGAAAAAGAAATTAACTGCTCAAATGAGACTGCTCATCATATCCAAAACGTTCTCAGAATAAAGAAAAATGAAAAAGTAATTGTCTTTAATGGAAATGGTAAAGAATTCCAAGGACATCTAATGAAAGGAAATCAGGTAAAAATACAGATTACAAACTTATTAAGAGAAATAAAAAAACCAAAGAAAAAAATTCTCTTAGCACAATGTGTTTCTAGCTCGCGAAATATGGATTTTGCAATCCAAAAGTCAGTTGAAATAGGTGTAGACCGTATAATTCCTATAACATCAAAAAGAAGTCGTCCAGGTAATCATCTGAGAAAGAAAGATCACTGGGAAAAAATTGTAATCCATGCAGCCGAACAATCACATGGACTTTTCATTCCTGAAATTTATGAAACAATAGGTTTTCAGCAGATTCTCATTCATGAAAACTTTAAAAATTTTCATAAAATTCTGTTTCATCAATCAGGCAGAAAAATGATGGGGAATGACTCAAGTTTCAGTGAAATAATTATTTTAATTGGTCCAGAGGGTGGTTTTGATGATAAAGAAATAGAAGATGCAAGAAAGGAAAATTGGAATATAATAAGTTTAGGAGACAGAATTCTTAGGACAGAAACAGCTGCAATAGTGGCACAAACACTACTAAAAGATTTCTAATTATCAAAATGAATAAGCAAAATACTGTAGAATACATAAAATCCTTTCCTGATAAAAGCCTGCATTCCAGCATTATAGATAATCATAACTCAATTGAGACATGGTTTAGACGACAATGGATTAAATATCCTCCGCCATTTTATTCTTCAATAGATATTAGGAATTCTGGTTTTAAAATTGCACCTGTTGATACAAACCTTTTCCCAGCTGGGTTTAATAATTTAAACAAGGATTTTGAATTTCTATATATTTCAGCAATACAACATGCATTAGAAAGAATTTCAGAAAAGATTTCAAAAATTTTGATAATTCCAGAAAATCATACGAGAAATAAATTTTATCTCAAAAGCCTAAATACACTTGTTGAATTGATCAAAAAATCTGGTTATGAAGTATGTGTTGGTAGGATCGGAGATAAAGAGAGTTTTATTCAAGACGAGAAAAAGTTTATAAGAAAAAATGATTACTTAATTTTTGGAAATTATAACCCTGATATAATTATCCTTAATAATGATTTATCTGATGGTGTGCCTACTATCCTAAATAGTATTAAGCAGCCAATTTTACCAGATAAAAATATGGGCTGGTCTAACAGGTCGAAGACAATACATTTTGATTATTATAGTGATATAGTAAATAGTTTTTCAAGAATCCTTGATATTGATGCATGGCTTTTGGAGCCACAGTTTAGAAATTGTGGAGAGATAGACTTCCAAACAAAACAAGGTGAAGATTGCCTATTATACAATGCCAATAAACTTTTCAATTTAATACAAAAAAAATATGATGAGTATTCAATAAATGAAAAACCCTACATAATGATTAAGGCTGATTCGGGCACATACGGTATAGGTATAATGAGAATTGACAATATTGAGTCTCTAAAAAATTTGAACAGAAAACAACGAATAAAAATGTCGAAGACCAAGGGTGGTAATAAATTAGATAGAGTAATTCTACAAGAAGGAATATATTCTTATGAACAATTAAAGCCATCTGATCATGTTGCAGAACCTGTGATATATTCTTTTGGAAGTAATCTTGTAGGCGGTTTTTACAGACTACATAACATGAAAGACAATTCAGAAAATCTAAATGCACCTGGGATGATCTTTCATCCAATCCCATTTGAAAATGCGTGTTTAAGTCCTAATCCAGATGAACCTATTTATTCTGAAACAAACAAGTTCTATATTTACGGTGTGATTGCAAGATTAGCAATATTGGCTGCTGCAAAAGAAATCTACAATCTTGGAGATTAGATTGTTTAGATTTGGTATTGTTATGAACCCAATTGATTCAATCAATCCCCAATGGGATAGTACTTTTGCATTAATGTTGGCATTGCAGAAAAAAGGCTTGGTCGAATACATTGAACCACACTCTTTACATCTTAAAGATAAAAAAGTTTTTGCATATTCTTCAGTAATTAAAGTTTCCAGGAACAAAAGAAAATATTTTATATTATCAAAATCCAGGCTCATAGATTTGAATAAATTTGATTGTATTCTATTTCGAACTAACCCCCCTGTTGATACTGATTATATACAAACAACATATTTATTAGATCAAGTTGAAAATAATGGAACCTTAGTTATTAATTCTCCACAGTCTTTAAGAGACTTTAATGAAAAGATTCTGGGCACTAACTTCATAGAAAAAAAACTGCCAATGATAATAGCCAGTAACATTAATATAATTAAAAAATTTATAAAAGAACATAAAAAAGTTGTTATTAAACCATTGAATCTTATGGCAGGGAAATCTATATCTTTGGTTACACATACTAATAAAGACAAAGAAAAAATAATTAAAGAAATCACTAATGATGGCAATACACTTGTCATGGTTCAAAAATTTATCAAAGATATTATCAAGGGTGATACAAGGATTATTATATACAATGGTATACCCTATGAGAAAGTATTAGTTAGGTTTCCACCAAAAAATGAATTTCGTGCAAATTTAGCATATGGTGGCAAGTTTTTTATTAGAAATATCAATAGACAGCACAAAAAACTTTTATCTGAAATTGCTAGTTATCTAAAATCAAATAGAATTTACCTCGCTGGTGTTGATATGATTGGTGAATATGTTACTGAAATTAATATAACTTCACCATCAGGTATTCAAGAAATAGATAAGGAAACTAATTTTGATCTAAGCAAAAGAATCACAAATGAATTTATAAAAATTTTGAAAATGCACTACACCCATGAATAAAAAGGATTCTGTAAGCGATAATATAATTTTTTTTGGTATAGATTTTGGATTAAAGAAAATTGGTGTAGCGATAGGCCAGAATGTAACAAAAAGAGCATCTCCACTCAAAATTATTTACAATAAAAATAATAATATAAATTGGGAAGAATTGGATCAAATTATCGATGAATGGTCGCCAAAAATAATAGTAGTTGGCCAACCAGATGTCAAAACAGAAAATAGTTTTATTAAAGCTCTAAATTATTTTAATAAGGAATTAGCCAGAAAATATAGCAGTAATGTGAAAATTATAAAATTTTCGGAGGTCTTATCAACTGAAGAAAGTAAAAGTATGTATAGAGAAATGAGACAAAATCAGGAAAAAATAAATAAAAAATACCATTTAGATGATCTCTCTGCATCAATAATCTTGCAAAGCTGGCTTAATGAAAATATGATAAGTTGATAATATGAAATTTGATTATAAAATTCAATTTAACTCAAAAAATCAACTCAAACATTTGCTTAATGTTGAATTACTTAACTTAGAACATATAAAAGAAATTATCTCACTCGCAGACTATTATGATAATGAAAAAATAAAAAAATTTAATGACTTAAATGGAAAAACAATTGCCAATTTATTTTTTGAACCCAGTACACGAACGAAAACAACATTTGAATTGGCGTCAAAAAAGCTATCTGCTGACTTTATAAATATAGATGTGGCTAATTCTTCAGCCAATAAGGGTGAGTCTGTTCTAGATATGATAAAAACGCTGGAAGCAATGAATTGTGACATGTTTATTGTCAGACATTCAGTATCTGGTACACCGCATTACATTGCACAAGAAGTTGGTGATAACATTGCCGTTATTAATGCTGGAGATGGGTCTCATGCCCACCCTACTCAAGCGATGCTTGATATGTATACGATAAAGAAGAGTAAAGGTGGATTTCAAAATTTAAACATTTCAATTGTTGGAGATATTTTACATTCGAGAGTAGCAAGATCTACTATAGCTGCTCTTAAAGTACTGTCAGTAAAGAATATTAATATAGTTGGCCCTAAGAACCTAATGCCAGACAATATCAATCAGCTAAATGCAAACTACATGGAAAGTTTAGAAGAAGGTATTGCAGAAGCTGATGTTATTATTATGTTGAGATTACAAAAAGAAAGAATGCATGAAGCATTGATTTCAACAGATGACTATTATAAAAAGTATGGGCTCACTAAACAGAAACTGAAAGCTGCTAAAAAAGATGTGATTGTTATGCATCCTGGTCCAATTAATAGGGGTATTGAAATAGATTCAGATGTTGCAGATGGAAAACATTCAGTTATTTTAGATCAAGTATCTTCTGGAATTGCAATCAGAATGGCAATCATGTCTTTAATTTTTAAAAACCGAAAATCAAATTAATGGAAAATTCTTTTGGTGAAAAATTAACAAAGCTAAACCAAGATATTAAAAGTCACCTAAAACATTCTTTAGAAAAGTTCAAGTTAGTTATAGTCACTAAGTCTCAAGAAAATAGAAAAATTTCTAAAATAATCAACTTAGGTTATAAAGTCTTTGGTGAAAATTATGTTGATGAAGCACAGAAGAAAATGGAACATTTTAAAAACTATGATATAGAATGGCATTTTATAGGGCGTATACAATCAAATAAAATAAAAAAAATATGCAAATATTTTGACTGGGTGCAAACTATTTGCTCTGAAAAACATGCAATAATGTTAGATAATGAATGCCAAAAAATTAAAAAAAACATGAATATCTGTATTCAAATAAATATAGATAATGAGTCATCAAAGTCTGGTATTAAGGTTGATAATCTAAACAACTTTATAGTAAAAATCGCTGAACTTAAAAATATTAAGATTAGGGGATTAATGGCCATTCCATCAAAACCAAATATTTTGAAAGAAAAGACAGATTCATATAATATACTGAAGTTGGCTTTTGAAAAATTTAATAATGAGATGAAAAATTTTGATACATTGTCTATAGGAATGAGCAATGATTATATATATGCATTGCAAAATGGCTCCACAATGTTAAGAATTGGTCAATATATATTTGGTGAAAGAAAAAAAGATGAAAGATAATATTGCTATCGTAGGTGTAGGAAATATAACTCAAACACTGCTTAAAACACTAGTTGATAAAAAATTTAAGGGTAAAGTTTTTATACATGATATTGATAAAAATAAAAAAAAATTTTCACTACACAATAAAATAATTTTTAAAAATGATATAGCTGACTTATTAAAAGATACTAATTTATTATTGATTGCTGTTAAACCTAATAACTATATAGAGGTGTGCTCTAGTCTAAAAAACTTTCTGAATCCAAATTTAGTGGTAATGAGTTTGATAGCAGGAGTTAAATCTAAGTCCATATCTAAGTCTTTTGATAATACTAAACTTCCAATTGTGAGAGTGATGACAAATATCAATGGAAAATTTGGATATGCAACAACTTTTTTACATTACAATAAATATGTCAAAAACATACATATCAACAAGATTAAAAATTTTTGGAAAAATTTTGGTTCTGTAACTCATGCCCACTCAGAACTTGAAATGGATAAAGTCACTGCTCTATTAGGAAGTGGGCCAGCATATTTTCTTGAATTTGCACAATCACTAATTAAAATATTTCAAAAATTTGGTTTTTCTAAAGAAAAGTCATATAAATATACGAATGAACTTTTTTTTGGAACAGCATATCTTTGTAAAAATGATATGCGTGATATTGAACATATAAAGAGAACAATAGTTTCCAAAGGAGGCACTACTGAATCTGCTCTCAAATCTTTGAGGAAAAATAAATTTCAGAAGATACTCGAAAAATCTATCGTAGATGCATTTAGGAGAGCTAAGTCTATCAGCAAGGAAAATTAAATGAATAGTTATTTTTCAGATCCAGTTTTACTAATAATTTCTACAGCACTTGGCTTTCTTAAATATATAATGATATTTAGATTATTATTTGAAGTAACGAGAGTAAATTTCTATAATCCTTTGTGCCAAGCGGTTGTTAAAATAACTAATCCAATTCTAGCGCCTTTGACAATGCTACCCTTACGTTTTGGTAGATTTGATTTAAGTATAATCCTACTGATACTACTTATTATTGCAATAGAAATTCTTTTTCCTTATTTTTTCCAAAATATTGATTATAATTTATCTCATATTTTAATATTTTCACTTGGTTTACTTCTTAAGACAATTTTGAACATATTTTTTTGGATGATAATCATTGGCGCTGTGGCCAGTTGGTTTTTCATGTATCATAATCATCCATTATTTTCATTAATTAATGAACTATGTGAACCTTTATACCAACCAGTGAGAAGCATATTACCTCCGATGTCTGGAATTGATTTTTCACCAATCATTTTACTTTTGTTAATCCAGCTTGCTGAGATGCTTCTTGTTAGACCAATTTTTGGATTAATTAATTTTATTTAGATATGAATACAGAAACATCAGTTGGAATAGTGACACCAAAAGTAATGAAAATTCAAGAAAAGCTGGTTCTTGAATCTGGAAAAACGCTAGATAGCTTTGAAATTACTTTTGAAGTTTATGGGAATTTGAATAAAGAAAAAACGAACGCTGTTCTAATTTGTCATGCACTATCTGGAAACCATCATGTAGCAGGATACCATGATGGAGAAAAAAATCCAGGATGGTGGGATAATATGATTGGTCCAAAAAAACCCATTGATACTGAAAATTTTTTTGTTGTTTCTTTAAATAATTTAGGTGGGTGTCATGGTTCTACAGGTCCGAGGAGCATTGATCCAAAGACTAAAAAATTTTTTGGGTCTGGTTTTCCTATAGTAACTGTTGGTGATTGGGTAAACGTACAAAAAATCCTAATGGATTATTTAAAAATACCGTATTGGCAAATTGTTGTTGGAGGCAGTCTCGGAGGCATGCAATCTTTCCAATGGGCTATACAATATCCAGCATTAATTAAAAATTCAATTATTATAGCAGCTGCGCCACGTTTAACTGCTCAAAATATAGCTTTCAATGAAGTAGCAAGACAAGCCATTATGAAAGACCCAAATTGGCACGGNGGAAATTACTTAGAAAAAAATGTATCTCCCGAGCAGGGATTAGCATTGGCACGAATGCTAGGCCATATAACATATCTATCAGATGAGTCTATGGGTGAAAAATTTGGTAGAGATTTAAAAAAATCAAAATTAGGCTTTGATTTTGACGTTGAATTTCAAATTGAGAGTTATCTTCGGTATCAAGGAGAAAAATTTGGTTCATCTTTTGATGCTAATACCTATTTATTAATGACAAAAGCTCTTGATTATTATGATCCATTGAAGGATTTTGGTCAGAAATTTCACCAAAAGTTGAAAGAGACCTACTGTAAGTTTTTAGTTATATCATTTACATCAGACTGGAGATTTCCTCCAGAAAGATCTAGAGAGATTGTAAAGATGCTTCTGCAGTCAGAAAAGAATGTTAGTTATTCAGAGATTATATCTGATGGTGGACATGATGCATTTTTAATGGAAAATAAAGATTATTTCCACATTATGAAACTATTTACTGATGAGGTCTTTAATAATGTTTAGGAAAGATTTATTACTAATTAGTTCCTGGATTAAACCTGCAACTAAAGTCTTAGACCTTGGTTGCGGTGATGGTGAGCTCCTAAAGATTTTGAGAGAAAAATATGGCGTTCACGGTTATGGTATTGAAAATGATGTAGAAAATATAAAAAAATCTATTAAAAATGGAGTTAATGTTCTACAAATAGATTTAGATTCTGGGCTAAACGATTTTGAATCAAAATCTTTTGACTACGTTGTATTAGCACAATCCTTACAAGTACTTAAAGAGCCTAAAAAGTTGATAGATGAAATGCTCAGAGTNGGTAATGAAATAATAGTTTCCTTCCCTAATATGGGTCATTGGTCGTCACGCTTAGATTTGATGNTAAAAGGAACAATGCCAGTTACAGAAAATTTACCCTATTCATGGCATGAGACTCCAAATATCCATCTATGCACAATTAGAGATTTTACTTTATTTTGTAAGGAGAATAATTATAAAATACTAGAAAAATCTATCACAACTGTAGATCAAAAGAATAATTTTTTTACAGATAATTTTCCTAATTTCTTTGGCGAAATAGCTACATTCAGAATTAAGTGATTAACGCAACTTTGCCTTTATAAAGTCTTTATGTTTAACATGTAATAATTCAGCAATTTTTCTTATAGTATAATCTTCATATTTATCCACAACCTGGTCTGCAAAAGCAACATCCCAAAGATGCTCCATTAGTCTTTTTTTATCAGCATATGTGCAGGAATCATTTATTCTTGAGGTCCATTCATAAAGCGAAACCATTTCTTTATTTTTATTATCAGCGATATTGATGAGAAGATTTGTTTGGTCATCTGAAAGATCAAAATTCTTTTTACTAATTGATAATATCTTTTGTCTTTCCACATCATCAAAACTATCATCAGATTTAGCTACTTCTATTAATAAAATACATGTGGCTAATACTAAATGATCATCAAAAGAATTAATAACATTTTCAGTTACTTCCTTATTACCTGATGATACTTTGTCAAGTAAGCTTGATAAAAATTTCATGAGAGATTTATTTAGTTAAAAGTTTGTTTCAAAGAATAGAGGCCACTATTATCATATTCATTAAAAAATATATCTACAAATGGATGGTCAACAGGGTCTGTGCTTGCATCTCTTAACAAGTTTCCTTCAGCAACATAGGTTTCGTTTCCTTGGCCATGAACTAAAATATGATACCAAGGTTTATTTTTGTCCGGTCTAGATTTTGCTACACTTTGATACCATTCATCTGTTCCTTGAAAATACGGATCTGCATCAACTATAACTCCTCTATAACCAAATTTTGAATGGTATACAATTTGCCCTAATCTGAATCTTGCTTTTTGTTTAAAAGGACTGTCCATAAGCTAATTATAGTATTTTGTAGATGGTTTTAAAAGAGTATTGAGTTATTTAAAAAAGCTAAATTAACCATATAACAAAGTTACATTCAATCTTCGATTAATAAAATCATTTTTGAAAGTATATTTGTCTGTACAATGAAACAATTGAGAATTAAAAATCACTGCTCTATTTTCTTTATATGGTATTTTTATCTTTTTAGCATTATTTTTTTTTAACATATTTTTAATTTTTGAGGTATTTTCAATATAGTTATAGTCTTCAAAAACCCAATTTTTGTCAGGTATTTTATCCCAAATTATTAAACCACCTGACTCCTGGTTCAGATTTGACTCGTTGGGAGTTATCCAGAAATTGACATTTACTTTAGCTTCATCGGCATGAATGTTAATTCCATTCTGCTCACTATCATATTTATAAATCCATGCTTCAGTTAAATATAAATTATTAAAAATTTTTTTAAATGTATTTTTTAAATTTTGCGTTAATTTTAATACAAACTGATTTGATAATCCTTTTTCTAAAAAAGCTCCTAAATACCCATTTTTATAAGGGTGTTTGAAAATATTTGAAGAGAGGCAAAACTTTTGTATAGCTTCCAGAGCTTTTTCACTCAGAAAATTATCAATAACAATAATTTCTGGGCTTGAACTAATATAATCTAATTCTATCTGAGCAATATCATTTTTAATATTAATATAGTGCTCTAAATTGATTTTTGGTGGTTTATTATACAATTGTTTAAGTAGTTTTAATCTCATCTCGTGATTTATTTCTTTAGATTCGAATCTGCCTTCTTGAATTTTCTTATATTGTGCTTTTAAAAAATTATAATATTCACTACTAAACTTTGTATTTCTTATACCATCTGGATCACCATCTATATATGTTAATTGTTCAAACTCATGTTTTATCATTGCTTCAATTGCTTGTTTGTTATTCAACCGATTAAGATCATTTTTTAAAAAAGTTGGTTCTGAAGTGACTACAGAATATGATTGTTTGAAACATTTGTCAGCTTCATCTATCTTATCTAGCCAGAGTAATGATAAGCCTAATTTAATATATGTGTCAGCACTATGTGGGTTTGATTCAAGTGATTCCTTAAAGCACTTGATTGACCTATTAATTAAATCCACATCATGAGAATGTTTGAATTTCAGCTGATAAACTTCACCTAGTAAATGGTTAGCAAAAAAATTTTTTTTGTCAATCTTCAGGATATCTTTATAAACCTCATCCGCCTGATCTAATAGACCTTCGTGATGAAATTTAAGGGCAGAATTTAATAGCGAACTTATATCTTCAGTTTTCATGATATTTTTTGGCCAGGGACAGAATCGAACTGCCGACACGAGGATTTTCAGTCCTCTGCTCTACCAACTGAGCTACCTGGCCTAGTAAATTATTTCTTTTCAGGCACAAACCCTTCAGGCGCTTTAGAACCTTCGCCAAAAAGAAATTTTTCCATTTCCTCTTCTAAAAAAGTTCTGGCTTTTGGGTCTACAGGAGTTAATCTCATTTCATTTATCAACATTGTTTGGTGATCCATCCACATCTTCCAAGCTTCTGCCGATATTTCATTCATGATCCTTTCACCAATTTTTCCTGGGTATGGTTGGTAATCAAGTGCTTCAGCTTCTTTTTTCAGTTTTGTACAAGTTATAGTTTTAGTCATATTTATTGTTTGAATAGGCTTAAAATTTTTTCTTGAAACTTAGGTATTCCATATTCAATATTTGATAGATTATACCAATTATCATCAATGACGATAAGCTTTTTATTAGATTTAACTTCAAACAATTTAACATCAAATGCAAAATCTATATGTGATAATTTGTGTTTAAATGTCCAAGATTTTGTGTAGAGCTCTCCTTTTATATTTTTTTGTTTCAGCCATAAGTCCATAGTTTTTTTATTAGAAAATATAGGTGATGAATACAAACCTTTCCAAAGCATATTCCACGAAATTTTTTTCATATATACTTTTTTTTGCTTATTGATAATTAGAGCGGCCCATATTTTTTGTTTTTTTATAGGGGCTTTTTTTTTGATTTTTGGTATATCAAACCAATTTGTCTTAAATGCTTTACATTTTTTTTGCAGAGGACAATTATTACACACAGGGTTATTTTTTTTACATATAAGAGATCCTATGTCCATTAAAGCTTGATTGAATTCAGATGCTTTTTCTTTAGGTAAAAGATTTTCAGAAAATTTCCATAATGTCTTTTCAATATCTTTATCAAGTATATTTGAATTAATTCCATACATTCTTGAAAGCAATCTTTTTATATTCCCGTCCAAAATAGGTAAATTATCAATTTTTGCAAAAGTTAAAATAGCCGAGGCAGTTGTTCTTCCAATTCCAGGTAATTGCAGCAATGTATTATACTTTTTTGGGAAAATTCCATTATATTTAGATTTTATAATTTGTGCAGTTTTAAATATATTCTCTGCTCTTTGATAATAACCCAATCCACTCCATAATTTTAAAATATCATTGAGTTTAGCTTCACAAAGTTTTTTTAAGCTTGGGTATTTCTTAATAAATGTTTTAAAGTATGGTATTGCTGTTTTAACTTGAGTTTGTTGGAGCATAATCTCAGATATCCATATCTTATATATATTTTTGACTTTCCAAGGCAATGAATGCCTACCATGCAAATCATACCATGCTAAAATATCTTGTTGAATTTTCATTTGTTTTTTAAAAAGGTAATTTTAATTTGATTTTTTCTTCAATTTTTTCTTTAATTTTATCAACAGCTTTGTCTTTTAATTCCTCCAGTTCATATTTAATAATATTGGTTAAGTCTACCGAAATAGATGGAGATTCTAATTCTCCTTTAATTTCAATTGGAAGTTCTCTCCCTTTTAAATCATAAGGATATGCATCTCCATACTTAGATATTGTTGCTTCATCATCCTTAATTTTAGCAATCACTTTCAATGAACTGACTTTATTATTTAAATCTATTATTCCCGTCCCCTTACCTATTACCAAATCTGTCTCAATATTCATCTCTCTTATATTCATAATTTTATTAACAATAGTCCCCTCAGCATCTAAACGTTCAAATTTAGTTGAATTTTTTGATCCTGTAACAAATTGCATTCTTTTCGCAATTGCATATGTTTTTAATATTGTTGCATCAATATTAAAACCTATTACTTCTCCTTCTGCCACCTGTATGTTCTGGACATCAACGGTACCTTGCATCAAAGGTAAAAATAATACAGACATTTTTAATTTACGTGCTTTTGCAATAGGATTAGGAGTACGCCCATTTTTTGCAGAAATTTCAATGTTTGGAACCGAAAGATAAATATCTGGAGAATATAATAATTCTATATCGCCTTCAAAGGAAAAATTATAGTCAATAGATTTAGAAACATAAGCAACAATTTCTTCTTTGTAATTGTTTGGATTTAAGAGTATGTTGACAGTAATCACTGAAAATAGTAATAAAAATGCAATAACTGAAAGAATATATATAAAGGTTTTTTTCATTTGTTCCTTTTAAATTTTCCTGACTTTCCGCCCTCCTTTAGCAAAAGCTTTACATCAGAAATCAGCATACTTCTATCCAAATATTTACACATGTCATAGATTGTCAATAAACTTATTTGGGCTGCCATAAGACTTTCAATTTCGACTCCAGTTTTTCCTACAGATGAGACTTCCACTATACATTTTATTTGTTCGTGTTTATTATTAATTTCAAAATCAATTTTTACATTAGATATTTCAATTGGATGTGCTAATGGGATTAATTCAGATGTCTTTTTTGCTGCTTGTATGCCAGCAATTCTAGCTACGGACAATACATCTCCTTTTTTGTTTGTATTTTCCTTTATGGAGTCAATGGTTTTATGAGATGCAGTGATTGTGCCAGATGCAATTGCCTTTCTTTTGGTAATTGCTTTATCAGCAACATCAACCATCTGTACATTNCCTTTGTTATCAATATGACTACTTTTTTTCATTTTTTTATATTATTGATGCTTTTTTAATTTTACAATATTACTCTGTAATTTATTAGATATATATGAAGATTATCCTTGCATCGAAAAATAACGATAAAATTGAAGAAATTGAAAAGATTCTAAATAAAACAAGCATTGAGCTTCTCACTTGGCGCGACATTACTATCCCCGATGTAGAAGAAACAGGGTCCACCTTTGTTGAAAATGCTTTATTAAAGGCAAAAAGTGCATCTGAGGTAACTGGCTTGGGGTCTATAGCAGATGATTCTGGCATAGAAGTTGATTATCTAGGAGGCAAACCTGGAATAAAGTCAGCTAGGTATGCTGGCAAAAATGCCACAAATGAAGAAAATAATAACAAATTATTAGAAGAGCTTGATGGCGTACCATTTGAAGATAGAAAAGCATGCTATAGGTGTGCAATAGTATATATGAGGTTTCCTAATGATCCTTACCCATTTATATCATTTGGTTCATGGGAAGGGTATATAGGATTAAACTCTCAGGGGAAAAATGGATTTGGATATGACCCTATTTTTTATTTATCAGAATATAAAAAAACTTCCGCGCAAATTACTTCATCACAAAAAAATAAGATAAGTCATAGAGCTAAAGCTTTAATGCAATTGGAATATTTTATAAACAAAACTTTGAAAAAATAAAACTCAAATGTTTCTATACTTCAAATATAATAAGATTATGTTTACGGAAAAAATTAAAATACTGTTTCTGCTTGTTTTCACTCTTTCCACATTTTCAGGATGTGCTAAAAATCCCGTGTCAGGTATGCCTGATTTTGTAACAATAACAGAACAACAAGAAATTAGTATGGGCGCATCTTATCATGGAAAAATTCTCAAGGAAAATAAAGTTGTTAAAAATCAAGAATTGAATAATTATTTTAAAAGTCTTGGAGAAACAATTTCAAAAAACAGTCATAGACCAGAACTCAACTGGAAATTTACACTTATTGATAGTCCACAATTTAATGCGTTTGCAACACCTGGTGGATATGTATATTTTTTCAGAGGAATTTTACCCTATTTTAATTCTGAAGAAGAATTAGTTGGTGTATTAGGGCATGAAATAGGACATATTACAGCAAGACATGCAGTACGAGGTATGAGTACTGCTCAACTGACAAACATCCTTATTGGAATAGTGGCATCTAGAGTGCCTGGCAGCCAAATAACAGACAATGCATTTAATCTGTTAAATATGGCGATAAATAGTGGTTACAGTAGGAAATATGAGCTTGAAGCTGACCAACTTGGAAAAGAGTACTTATTGGCGTCTGGCTATAATCCTTTGGCAATGAAGGCTTTTTTGCAAGTGATGAAAAACAGAGATGAATTAGAAAAAAAGATAGCTGAACATGAAGGTAGAGAAGCTGTGGTTGGTTATCATGGAATTTTTTCTAGTCACCCAGACACAGAAAAAAGAATTGCGAAAGTAATGTCGGAAGAAAAATTTAAGAAAGTTTCAAAGAAAAGTAAGAATAAAGAAAAATTTTTAAAAATAATTGATGGGTTGGTCTATGGATCTAGTCCAGAAGAAGGTTATGTCAAGAATAATACTTTTTATCATTCCGACTTAGCAATCAAATTTAGTTTTGATGATTCTTGGAAATTGAAAAATAATCCAAAGAATATTATTTTGACTAAACAAGAATCAAAAAATTCTGATTTCAAAACCCTGCTCATTATAAATCTAGATGAACTCTTGAAAGATGATTTAGAAAATGGATTAACCCCAAAAATATTCTTAAATGATGGTATTGATAAAACATCTTTTTTAGAGAGGAATGAATTGTTGGAAGATTTGCAATTTAACCATCATGGTTTGGTTGGACATACAATGCTATATAAATCATCAAGTGCTTTTAATAATAGATATAAACGATTCACGGCAATATTTGATATAAAAGAACAAAATCTTAAACCAAAAGTTTGGATTTTTGTTTCTCATAGTCCTGATCTTCAAGGAGATGCTTCGTCCAAGGTTATTTTGGAAACATTTTCTAAAATGTCTGAAGAAGAAGTAAAAAATTCAAAAGGACTCAGGATAAAAGTTATTAGGTTTAGAGAGGATATGAGTTATGAAAGTCTTGCGAAACAATCTCCATTAGGTAAATTTGCAGTTGATAAATTAAGGCTGTTGAATGGACACTATCCTAACAAAAACCCAAAAGTTGGGGATCTCATTAAGATTGTACAATAAAAACAAAAAAGATGGCGTATATATAATGGATACAACAGGGTTTATTCTAAAGTATTGGTTTGCAATGCCAGCAATTAAAACTAAAAATTATGAATCTATATCTGCCTTTCTTGGTTTTTGTACTTTCTTTCTTAATCTACTCAAAAAAATAAAACCTAAATATATTGTTTGTGCTTTTGATGAAAGTCTTGGCTCATGCTTTAGAAATAAAATTTTTCCTGATTACAAAAAAAATAGAGAAAAAGCTCCTCAAGAATTAAAAATTCAATTTAAATTATGTAGGAGCTTTTTGGATTTATTGGGAATAAATAATCTTGCAAGCAAAAAATATGAAGCAGATGATATAATAAATACATTATCTATAAACACTCGTAAAACTGGTCTGTCAAATATAATTTTTACGAATGACAAGGATCTTTTTCAAATAATTTACAAGAACGATATCTGGTGGAATCTGAATGATAGAAAATTTAATTATAATGATTTAAAAAATAAGCTCAGATTTTCACCGCAAAATCTTCCAGATTTCCTGGGTTTAATGGGTGATTCAGTTGATAATATACCAGGTGCACCGGGCATTGGTGAAAAAACCGCTTCTGTGTTGATATCTAAATATAAAAATATTGAGAATGTTTTTAATAATATTGATTTAATTCCATCAGACTTAGGAGCAAAATATCAAAGATATGCCAAAATAATAACTGAGAATGAGGAAATGATACGTTTATCAAAGAATCTTTCTACCTTGGCATATATTGACTCTATAGAGAACAATGATGGGTTAATCGAGAGAGGCAGGGTCCATTTAAATAAAATTGATGATTTTTTATTGCAGACTGGAATGAATCCTGGACAAAAAAAATCTTGGATTAGCCAGATAGAAAATTCATGTGAGATTGTATGAAAAAAAATATTTTTTATGCCCAATCTGGTGGAGTTACTCCTGTAATTAATGCAACAGCATTGGGACTAATTAAATCAGCAAAGAAAAGTAAAAACTTTTTTGGAAAAATATATGCTGGGAAGAATGGTATTATTGGTGCTTTGAAAGAAGAACTTATTGATATTTCAAAAGAAAATTCTAAACAATTGGATAGTTTAAAATTTACACCTGGAGGTGCTTTTGGTTCATGTAGACTCAAACTTAAAGATCCAGTTAAAAATAAAAAAGAATTTCAAAGAATATTAGAAGTATTTAATGCCCATGACATTGGGTATTTTTTTTATAATGGCGGAGGTGACTCTCAAGATACTACGCTCAAGTTATCGCAATACTGTAAATCAATGAATTATGAATTACAATGCATTGGTTTGCCAAAAACAATTGACAATGATTTGCCAATAACTGATAACTCCCCTGGGTTTGCTACTGTAGCAAAATATATTGCTGTCTCTACTTATGAGGCTTCTTTAGATGTTGCATCAATGGCAGAGTCGTCTACAAAAGTATTCATTTTAGAGGTCATGGGAAGGCATGCTGGTTGGTTAGCAGCTGCATCTGGGATTATTAAAAATAAGGCAAATGACCCACCGCATATTATTCTACTTCCAGAAGTAACTTTTAATTCAACAAAATTTCTTAAAAAAGTCAATCAAGCAGTAAAAACTAATGGTTATTGTGTAGTTGTAGCATCAGAAGGAATAAGAAATTCAAAAAAAGAGTTCATTTCCAGTAGTAGCGATAAAGATAGCTTCGGGCATGCACAACTTGGGGGAGTAGCTCCAAAATTGGCTTCCATGGTAACCAATTCACTTAAATATAAAGTACATTGGGCAGTATCAGACTATCTCCAAAGATCATCAAGACATATCGGTTCAAAAATTGATGTTGAACAAGCTTTTCAATTGGGAAAAAAATCTATCGAATTTGTGAAACAAGGAAAGAATGAAATTATGTTAACTATTAAAGGAAAGATGAAAAATGGGAGATACTCTTGGTCAATTGGTCATACAGATCTGAGAAATGTTGCAAATAAAGAAAAAATTCTTCCTAAAGGATATATTGGATTAGATGGGTTTAGTATTACAAAGAAATGTAAAGACTATATACTTAATTTGGTTAAAGGCGAAGATTATCCTTCATATAAAAATGGCATTCCAGAGTATGCTAAGCTAAAAAAATACTTAGTAAAGAAAAAACTTTCTAAATTTGAAATCTAAAATCCTTCACTCTTTCTAATTACTAAATTTTCTAAACATTCAATGAAAATTTTGTCACTGTTCATACATGATATGAACGAAAATTTTTCACCAGAAGAATTTAAAAAAAGTTCTCTAGACTCATTATTGATTTCTTCCAAGGTCTCTAAGCAATCAGAAACGAATCCAGGACAATATACTTGTATATTTTTTTTATTTTCAGTAGGTAGACTATATAGCCTGTCCGATAAATATGGCTTTATCCATTCTGCCATACCAAATCTTGATTGGAAAACGATTTCGTATGAACTTTGATTGAGTTTTAGTGACTGAGCAATAAGTTTTGCTGTGGCCAGGCATTGTGTATGATATGGTTCATCAGGCCCAATGTAGGATTTAGGTATGCCATGAAATGAAAACAACAATTTATCTGGCGCTCCATGAGTTTCTTGAAATTTTTTGATAATTTCTACTGATGCCTTTATGTATAATTCATCATCATGGAAATGCTCAATGATTTTAGTTTTTAGTGATGAAGATTTCAAATCTTTCTTACATATTTCAAGAACTTTGTTTACGATAGAACGAGTTGTAGTAGTTGAAAATTGTGGGAATAGAGGTATTATAATGATTTTTTTACCCCCTTTATTTGCAATATCATTTAATTTTTCACTTATCGAAGGTTTTCCATATCGCATTGCTACATCGACATGATATTTACCAGGTTTATAATCATCCAGCTTTTTTTGTAATGATCTTGACTGATCGTTTGTGTTAAACAGTAATGGTGATCCCCGTTCAGTCCAAACTTTCTGATATAGACGAGCGCTTTTCTTAGGTCGAAAAGGCAAAACAAAACCATGCAGTATTGGTAGCCAAATTAGTCTTGGCAACCGTATTACATCTTTATCGGATAAGAACTCTTTTAAATATTCTCTAACCTCATCCTTGTATGGTTTTTCTGGTGTTCCTAAGTTTATCAAAAGAACAGCTATTCTATCGGTTAAATCCTTGTTCATTAATAGATTTTAAAACAATATTAACTTATTTTATATCTCTCAAAAATTGGACTAGATTTTGGAATATGTGACATCAAAAACTCCATTTGATCAGCAAGTATTTTTCTACCCTTTAAAAGTATATATTCAACTCTTGAAGGAATAAATGGTATGGCAATCAATAACATGTCGGCATCTTCTGGAGGTTTTCCTCCTTTAGCATTGTTACATCTCCTGCAAGCGGTTACCACATTTGTCCAGACATCTCTTCCTCCATGCGATAAAGGAATGATGTGGTCACGAGATAGTTCTTTTTTTGTAAATTCTTGTCCACAGTACATACAGTGGTGATTATCTCTCTTGAACAAGGTTTCATTATTTAGAGTTGGGGTAAATGAAGAATAATCAAATTTACCAACATTCCGTGTTGCCACAATTGAATTGAGCAAAACCTTACTTTGTTTGTTTGTTATCCTATTATGGCCGCCTCTAATTAATAGGGATGATGTACCACATTCATATGAAACTTGATCATTACAATACAATCTCACAGCATCTTGATAATTTATCCATCCAGTCGGACGGCCTGCAGAATTTAACCTTAATATTTGCTGTTGCGTAATCATAAACTTAGATTATAGCGATTCATTTATACATAACAACTTTCTATTACATTCAAATCAGAGAGAAAAATGGAAAAATACATGAAAAATTTATAAATTATAGTCGTTTTTATACTTTAAAATGCAGTATTCAAACAAAAACTCTATGTTTATTAACAGTTTTATAGAGTATCAATAAAACATTAGTTTAAATTGAGGTATATAAAATAAAAAAAATATTTATCCTATAAGTATCTGAAAAATATATACTTTTTAAATTGGTTATAAATTGAACAATCTAAATAACAGCAATGGCTAGAATAACCATTGCTCCAAACTTGCTAGTTTTCCACAATCTTATCCACAAAAACTGTGGATAATTCAATATAGACTTGATTTTCCTCAATATGAAAAGGCATGACTAAATGTATAATTAAATAATGTCCAATTTAATCAAAGTTGCCTTGAATCTTCCAATTTATCATACCTTTGATTACATGGTGCCAAAGGGTATGAATCAGCCGTTAGCGGGTATCAGAGTTGAAATACCATTTGGCAGAAAAAAAATGGTTGGAATCACAATGAAGGCAGGCAACGCTGCCATAGATGGAAATCTAAAATTAAATTACCAAGTAAAAGAGTTATTAAAACAAATTGATGAAGTTCCTATCATCAATCAAGATATCATGGATATATGTGTTTGGGGTTCGAGTTATTATCAACATCCTATTGGTCAAGTACTATTTGGCGCTATACCATCCATCCTTCGTAAGGGAGAAAAAATAAATGAGGAAAAATTCAAAAATTATTACTATTCTGCAAATAGTCAGATAGATACTCATTATTTTAATAACAAACCTAGTCAAAAAAAAATTTATGAATTTATAAAAAATAAAAATCAGACGTTTTTGGATGATATTAAAAAAATTACAAAAAATTTAACTATTTTCCATACACTCGTCAAAGAAGGTTATATCAAAAAATTGGAATATGTACCTAAAAATGAATCTGAATCGCATTCAATAAATCTCAGCACAGAACAGACAAACATCTACAAATCTATAAAATCCGATATAAATTCATTTAATAGTTATCTAATAGAAGGGGTTACAGGAAGTGGTAAAACTGAGTTATATATAAAAATCTCTGATTTAATTGCTTCCAAAAGAGGTCAAATCCTAATTGTTGTCCCAGAAATAAACCTTACACCACAAACCTTAGAGAGGTT
>NZWU01000024.1 GCA_002701705.1 Gammaproteobacteria bacterium | reverse complement strand
TAAGAAATCTAGAGGCGTTACTTGTTGTACCAGTCAAAGATACATCCTTAACCATTTCTGGGAATGGAGATGTTATTGAACCTGAAGACAACATTATCGCAATTGGATCTGGAGGGCCTTATGCTCAAGCAGCTGCTAAAGCACTTGTAGAAAATACTAATTTAAATGCTCAGGAGATTGTGAAAAAAGCATTGGGGATAGCAGCCAATATTTGTATTTACACTAATACAAACTTAACCATAGAGAGTTTAAATGAGTGAAATGACACCACGAGAAGTTGTTCAAGAACTTGATAAACATATTGTTGGTCAGAAAGATGCTAAACGTGCTGTTGCTATAGCATTGAGAAATAGATGGAGAAGGTTACAGCTAGATGATGAATTGAGCAATGAAATAACACCAAAAAACATTCTCATGATTGGTCCAACAGGAGTTGGAAAAACAGAAATTGCAAGAAGATTAGCAAAACTTGCTAAAGCACCATTTGTAAAGGTTGAAGCAACTAAATTTACTGAAGTGGGTTATGTGGGTAAAGAGGTAGATAGTATCATAAGAGACTTAGCTGATGCTGCAATCAATCAAGTAAAAACTCACGAAATACAAAAAGTAAACCACAGGGCAGATGAATTAGCTGAAGAAATAATATTAGATAAGTTATTGCCGTCAAGAGATGATAATTATGTACAGGGTTGGGAAGAAGCTGAAGGAAAAGAAAAGAATAAAAGCACGCGACAAAAACTGAGAAAAGACTTTAGAGAAGGCAAACTTGATGATAAGGAAATAGAAATTGATTTACCAACAAACAGTAATTACTTTGAAATAATGTCTCCACCAGGCATGGAAGAAATGACGGATCAACTCCAAGGAATGTTTAAAAATTTTTCCAGTAATAAAACTAAATCTCAAAGAGTCAAAATAAAAGATGCGGTAAAATTAATTTCTGAACAAGAAGCCAAAAAATTAATTAATGAGGAAGAACTCAAATCAGAAGCTTTGAGGTTGGTAGAACAAAATGGAATAGTATTTATTGATGAGATTGATAAAGTAGCCNACAGAGCATCTTCTGGAGTGGCTGATGTCTCAAGGGAAGGAGTACAACGNGATTTATTGCCACTCGTAGAGGGCTGCACTGTTACAACAAAACATGGGATGATTAAAACAGATCATATTTTATTCATTGCGTCAGGNGCATTTCATTTATCTAAACCTTCTGACCTTATTCCAGAATTACAGGGCAGACTTCCGATTAGGGTTGAATTGAAAGCACTCAATATAGATGATTTCAAGCGCATCTTGAAAGAACCAGATTTTTCCATCACAGAACAATATAGGGCGTTATTGAAAACAGAAAATATTGTAATAAACTTTAAAGATTCTGCAATTGCTAAAATCGCAGAAATCGCTTGGCAAGTGAATGAAAGAACTGAGAATATTGGAGCAAGAAGACTCCATACCATAATGGAAAGATTGCTAGAGAGTTTATCCTTTGAGGCCAGTGATTTAACTTCAAAGACAGTTAACATNGATGAAAAATATGTATTAAAGTTTTTAGATGGTTTGACAGAAAACGAAGATTTAAGCAGGTATATACTTTGAGTGAGATGATTAAACCAGTTGAAATAAGATACATAAAAAAGACAAACACCATTGCAATTAGTTTTGAAGATGGTTTGTCTGCAAATTTAACTGTTGAATATCTAAGATGTTTTTCTCCTTCTGCTGAAGTTAGAGGGCATAGCCCAGGACAAGAGATCCTCCAAAAAGACAAAGAAAATGTTGGCATAGATAAAATTGAGCCAGTTGGCAATTATGCTGTCCAACTATTCTTTGATGATGGACATAATACAGGGTTGTACTCATGGGAGTATCTACATAACTTATCTAAGAATTATGAGAAAAATTGGCATAANTATCTAAATAGACTTAAGGAAGCTGGNCATGTGAGAAAAAAACCATGAAAAAAAGTAAAATTTCAACAAACAAGGCACCTTCAGCGATAGGAGTATATTCTCAAGCAATCAGAGCAGGTAATCTTGTGTTTATCTCTGGGCAAATTCCACTAGANCCAAAATCAATGCAAATGATAGACGGAGATATTAATGACCATATAAAACAAGTGCTCACCAATATCAAATCTATAGTTGAAGAATCAGGCGGCNCAATGAATGATATAGTTAAGATAAATGTNTATTTAAAAGANCTAGAACATTTTCAGAATGTGAACTCAGTAATGGAATCATATTTTGATGAGCCGTATCCAGCAAGGGNGGCAGTTGAAGTAAGNCGTCTTCCCAAAGATGTTAGCATAGAAATGGATGCTATCTTATATGTTGAAAAATGATTTAGAAGTTCTTGATGGAGTTGGATCTAAAACAAAAGCATCGCTACTGAATCTCGGAATTAAAAATATAATAGATGTATTATTATTTTTGCCATCGTTCTTAATTGATAAGACTCAGTTATCAAATATCACAGAAGTAAATAGTGGCGAAAAAGCGCTTCTTATTGGCGTTATAACAACAATTTTTAAGACAAAAGGNATGAAACCATCTTTAATCTTAAAAGTTGACATAGGAAATAATATTTTACAAATAAGAT
Source organism: Gammaproteobacteria bacterium (assembly GCA_002701705.1). Taxonomy (GTDB): domain Bacteria; phylum Pseudomonadota; class Gammaproteobacteria. The sequence goes on along the minus strand of NZWU01000024.1, from coordinate 6,533 downwards.
TCATTAATAAAATCATAATTTATTCACATTTAAAAAAAGGAGATAAAATAAGATTTTCTGGAATATTATATAGAAGAAATAATTTTTGTGAAATGATTCACCCAGAAATTGAAATAATTAAGAAAAATTTAAATTTAGAATTGATAACACCATACTACAAGACAAAAAGAAANCTTTCTCAGAACAAAATAAGAAAAACTATATATAGTGCCTTTAAGTATTTGGAAAATAAAAGCATGCTTTCAGAAACATTGGCTGTTAGTTTTTTAGAAAAATTAAACTTACCTAACTTCACACAAGCATTGAAAGACTGCCACTTCCCTTCCAAAGAAGAATTTAATGATGCTGAAGAGAAATTTAAATATGCTAGAAAGAGATTCGTTATAGAAGAGTTATTTGCACAAAAAGTTAGTTTATCAATTGCTCAGACCTCAATTAAAAAGAATAAATCATTCCCAATTGATATCGATGATAACAANACAAAGATTGCGNTATCCAGCCTACAATTTTCGCTNACTNATTCACANAANCAAGCTTTGCAAGATATTAAAAAAAGTTTTATTTCAAATACTCAATCAATGAGATTAATTCAAGGCGACGTGGGATGTGGCAAGACAGTTTTAGCAATGCTAGCATGTTTTTATGTTGTAAATNCAGGTCTTCAAGCAGCATTAATGGTCCCAACCGAAATCTTATGCAACCAACATTTTGAATCATTTAAAAATTTTTTTAATAGATTTAATATAATTGTTGAGACTTTGCACAGCAAACATACCAAGATAAAAAAAGCTAAAATAATATCAGGCATAGAAAATGGTTCTATACAAATATTGATTGGTACTCACTCTTTAATTCAAAAAAATGTAAAATTTTTAAAATTGGGTCTAATAATTATCGATGAACAACATAAATTTGGTGTTAGGCAACGAACTCTTCTNACAAATAAGAATGATTCAGATTTATTTTTCCCGCATCAAATTTTTTTATCTGCAACTCCTATACCCAGATCATTGTCTTTAGTTTTATATCAAGGGCTTGATTATACATTGATTAATGAATTACCTAAAAACAGAAAGAAAATATCAACTGTGTTAGTTAAAGAGTCTTCTAGAGATAAATTGTATGTTGAAATTGAGAATATCCTAAATAAAAAAGGACAAGTATATTGGGTATGTTCATGTATTGATTATACTGAGGAACTTGAAGCAGAATATGTGCTTGGTGTTTATGAAAAACTTAAATCTAGNTTTAATTCAATCAATATATCCTTTATGCATGGCAGAATGACTCCTGATCAAAATAGTAAAACAATNCAAGATTTTATAAATGGAAACATACAAGTTTTGGTATGCACAACAATCATAGAGGTTGGCATGGATATTAAGAATGCGATATGCATTGTTATTGAGAATTCTGAGAGATTTGGGCTTTCACAATTGCATCAATTGAGAGGTAGAGTCGGCAGAGGCGATAAAGAGAGCTTTTGTTATTTAATTCATAAAGATAATTTAAAGANTGAAGCCTTAGAAAGGCTACAAGTTATCAAAGGCACAACAAATGGTTTTAAAATAGCAGAAGAAGATCTTAAGTTAAGGGGTACAGGAGAATATCTAGGAGTAAAACAGTCTGGGGAAACTAAAAATTTTAAAATTGCATCAGCAGAAGATGCAATCACCAACTTTGATTTTATCAAAGAAGCTTCCATAGAAAAATTTCTAACCCATANTAGCAAAGCNAATGAATTAATTCAGCGGTGGGGCATGAATACTGAAAATGAAATAAATCTATAATTATGAGCTATCAATACCTAAATAAATGGCTTGAAGAAAAAAATATTAGACTTTTGTCAAATACAAGTAGATTGCTATATATAGATAATGATTCATTAACAAAAAGATTAGAAACCTTATCAAAAAATGAATTCACTATAAACATAATAAAACAAAAAATTTTTTATTTATCTGATAAAAATTTATTACAATTAGGAAAGGCATTCAAAGGTTATGTTGTTTATAGAAAAGTTTCTTTGAATTGTGATAAATTTGGCCCAATTGAAGCTGAAAGTTTTTTTCCAATCAAATATCTTAATGGTAAAGAGAAGCGGTTAAAAATGCTTGGCAATAAATCATTAGGCACATACATACTCAAACCAAATAAATTTAAGAGATTATTTACTAGTTTCAAAATTATAAATCAACAAATTTGTAGAACAATAATCTATAGATACAGGAATAAGTATGTTTTAGTTAAAGAATATTTCCCCACAACTTTAGCATTAAGCTCATTAACTTTATTAAAGTGCAGAAGACAAGTCTGATAAATATTCAATTGTTAGAGGCTTAACTGTCATAGANTGAGGACTTTTTTTGCTGACATAAACAAGGTTTTTTAGGCCTGCTGATTGNGCAGCAACTAAATTATCCAAACTATCTTCTATTAATACACTATCTTCAAAGCGGATATTTAATTTGTTTTTAAGAATATACCAAAATTGAGATTCTTCCTTAATATACTTGAGCTCATGTGAACAAATTATTGATTTGAAATATTTTCTTATATTATATTTTTTTAATTTAATTTGAAGGGTTTTTGGGTGGGCATTGGTGATTAAATATAAATTTTTATCATGCTTTATTAAATCCTCTAAAAAATTCTTGGAGCCATTTATTAGAGCTATTCTTTCTATATTATTCTCTTTTTCTTTATACACATCAAGGGAGAGCATATTGGACCAATAATTTATATCATACCANTCCATTGTTTTTTTCTTATAATTAAATATTTGTTTAGTTATAGTTTGCGCTTCTTTATAGCTCATCTTATGTAATTTAGAGTAAATTTTTGGTATATGTTCCTTCCAAAAAAAATTATCATACTTAAGATCTAAAATGACTCCATCCAAATCAATTAAAAAATTTTTGATAACTTTCAATTGCATAAGCTATATTGTATGATTTATTTAATAATAATTGCAGAGAAATATTCATTTTTATTAATATGCCCACTATCAAGAACAAAACAATTATNAGTAGCACAGATTTATTTACAATAAAAAAGCTAGATATAGAATTTAAAAATAATGTACATAGAAAATATGAGGTAGTATCTGGAAAAGGACATGGCGCAGTAATGATAATACCGTTTGAAAANAANACATTTTACTTTATAAAAGAATTTGCNGCNGNCATAAANGATTATGCTATCTCTTTTCCTAAAGGCAGAATTGATGATGGTGAGAGNATGTTTGAGGCCGCAAATAGAGAATTACAAGAAGAAATTGGATATAAATCTGATAAGCTATCACATATTTTTACATTAAGTTTAGCTCCTGGGTATATTGACCATGATACACATATTATATTGGCTCAAGAATTATCAGTTTCAAAATTAGATGGAGATGAACCAGAAGAATTAGAAGTTATCCAGTGTGAATTATCTAAAGTTGATACTCTCATTCAAGAAAAAAAGAATAATATGGAATCACGNGCAATTGCTTGTGTCTATTTATTTCAAAATCATATCAATTTAAAAAAATGAACTTTAATAACTTTAAGAATATTTTACCTAACTTAATTAATATTTGTATAAAAACGGGTGAGTATCAAATAGAGCATCACAAAAAAAACTTAAAATTCAAAATAAAAGAGGATCAGACTCCTGTTACTGAAATTGATATCCACTCAAGTAATATGATCAAAAAAACACTTAACGAATTAACGCCTGACATTCCAGTGATTTCTGAAGAAGATTACCCTGAAAAAAATGATATAAATTACTTTTGGATTATTGANCCATTAGATGGGACAAAAAATTATTTAAGAGGAAATGATTCTTTTTGCATCAATATTGCCCTAATCAAAGATGGAGAACCCATACTTGGTTTAATATATTCNCCAATATTTCAATTGTNTTTTTATGCATTTAAGGATCATGGTGCCTATAAAAAGATAAAAAATGAAGAACCTGTATTAATTAAGACTAAAAAATTTTCCATAGAAGATAANATTATTATCTATACAAGNTCATCAATACATGANGATGTATGCCAAAAACTAAGAAGTCAATTTCAAAATATTGAAATCATTACTACCAGCAGCGCACTAAAATTTGGATACATTGCATCTGGAGAGGGTAGTTTTTATCCTAGACTAGGACCTACTCATGAGTGGGATACAGCATCTGGACAATGCATAATTGAAGAAGCTGGGGGGTTAGTTGTTAATAAATTTATGGAAAAACTGAGATATAACAAAAACCCAAAATATCTTAATGATGAATTTTTCGTGATATCAGACCCAGCATTTGACTGGGAAGAAATAATNAAGACAACTATTTCTTAGTTTCTATTGATTTTTCATAAGCTTTTCTATTTATTTTTTTTAACAATTTGTATTTACCATACATAGACTTAGTCCATGTAAATGCTAGGGTTTCATAGTTTTTTTGTTCTTTTTTTTTCACTTAATAATCAATTGACTTTTATGTTATCATAAATATCAATTTTAGAAGTATGTTAAGAAATATTTTTAATAAAATTTCACCTAATGGGTTTTACTTTTTTACGACTAAGGTTATTCCATGGTTGTTATCTATATCCTTAATCCTCATTTCTTATGGTCTATATTTAGGTTTGTTCATAGTTCCAGCAGATTACCAACAAGGTGATGCCTTCAGAATAATATATGTCCATGTACCTAGTGCGTGGCTTTCACTTTTTGCATACTCAGTGTTAGTTTTTTGCTCGATAATTTCATTAGTATGGAGGATCAAAATTTTTGAAATTTTATCTATATCAGCTGCTAAAATTGGAGCATTGTTTACATTTCTTACCTTAGTAACTGGTTCTATTTGGGGTAAACCTATGTGGGGGACATGGTGGGTATGGGATGCTAGGCTGACTTCAGAATTAATTTTATTNTTTATTTATTTGTCTATTATTTTATTAAACTATTCTTTNGATGATTATAAGAAAGGGGCAAGAGCAGCAAACATACTAGCCATAGTTGGTTTAATTAATATACCCATAATTCATTTTTCTGTTGAATGGTGGAATACCTTGCATCAAGGACCAAGCGTTATGAAGCTTAGTGCACCATCTATTGCTGATGAGATGTTAATACCGCTTTTATATGTGTCTTTAGGGTTTTCATTTTATTTTTTTGGAACTTTATTTTTATCAGCAAGGAATGTTCTTCTCTCAAGAGAAAAAAACAAGACTTGGGTAAAAACAATCTAGTCTAAACTAATTTTCAGAGATTTAGCACAAATAATCGGTGTAGTTAATAGGAAAATTAAAAAAATTATAGCTAGGAGATATAGTTCAGAAATATAACTTAATTGAAAGTATGAATTGTTTACAGCCGAGGTGCCAAAAATTAATATAGGAACATAAAGAGGCAGTACAATTATGGATACGAGTATTTTATTTTTTTTCAAACTGACTGTAAGTGCTGCTGCAATTGAACCAATTAAACTAAGAGTAGGCGTGCCAATGATTAGGCTAATGAATAAAATCAAGGTTGTTTGGCTGTCTATACCAAGAACGAGTGCAATTATAGGAGCGGTGAGTATTATTGGGATATTGGAAATTAACCAATGAGAAAGAACCTTTGCTAATATGGTTACCTCTAAATTTTGGTGGCCGATGAGGAAAATTTCTAAAGTCCCATCTTCATAATCATCTTTAAAAATATTTTCTATATTAAAAACACAAATTAACAAGCATGAAATCCAAATCATAATGGGGATAAGTTCTTGCATCACAATTTTTTCTACATAGCTCAGTGATATATTAAAGAAAACCATTATTATAAAAAGATAGATTATTGGGAAAAGACTTTCATAACCAGATCTTCTTATGAGCAGTATTTCTTTAAGAAAAATAGAATTAAAAGATTTCATTATTCCCCTACGGGTATATTCAAAAAATTTTTAAAAGTTTTTTCTAGAGGCTTATGATTAGTTAGAATTAGAGCTCCTCGACATTCTAGGTGTTTTCTGGCTAATGAGTTAAATACATTAACGCCATCTTCATCTAAAGAACTATAAGGTTCATCAATAATCCAAATAATTGATTTAGTAATAAGTGTTTTCATCAAGCATACTCGTTTTTTTTGACCATGAGATAACAGCTTGATTGGGGTATCACTATACTTAGACATTTTATACATACTAAGAGCATATAGAATTAACGATTCATCTTTTTTTCCACCGATACTCTGGGCAAATGATAAATTTTCACTAACAGTCAGTTCATTTTTCAATGCAGTTTTATGTCCAATATAAACAATTTTTTCAAATAAATTTTCAATACCAGAATTATCTATATTCCCACTAGATGGCTCTGTTATTCCAAGGATTGTTTTTAAAAGAGTAGTTTTTCCTGAACCATTACAGCCAAAAATATTTATCGCATGTGATTCTACTATATCAAAAGAAATATCTGAAAAGACTACATGATCATTTCTAGAAACAGAGAGGTTATTAATTTTTATAAGACGACTATTCATATATTTTTTAGAATATTTTTTTCA
>NZWU01000023.1 GCA_002701705.1 Gammaproteobacteria bacterium | reverse complement strand
GTACTATCAGAATTTCTTCTAATCCTGTCTTTATTTTTGTGTTTTTTAGAAAAGATCGGAAAAACACAATCAACGCCTAGAAATATTTTTTTGACAATTTTTTCGGTTATTTTGATTCAATATCTCTGCTGCGCCTCGCCTTTAAAAGTGGTGCTTCTCTTTCCTATTCTAGGAATTTTTTCAGTGGCACTCATTATGAAATGTGAGACAAGAAAAATATTTAAAGCTAGGGTTTGTGCACTCATAGCAATTATCCTATCGCTAGTTTTATTGAATAACCCAGAATTCTTGGCCGGACTTTATCTTTATAATGCTGCCTACTTTTTTCAAGACGAGTTTTGGAAGCACCAAGCCGAGCTCATGAACGTTTCATCGTTTTTCCATTTTGCGAAGCCTTTCTCTGCCGTTTTAATATCATTGTCTTTTGTAGGCGGGCTAATATCGTTTAGACAAGAAAAGAATAATTTGATTCACCTCGCCTTTATTTTCTCGGTTCTTTTTATATTTTTTGCAGGATTTATAATGCTTTCACTTCCTTTTTATCAGGGTCCATCAAGCAGTTATTTTGAAAGAATCATGTTTCCTTTTTATGCGATTTATTTTGTCAGGTTTGTTGAATATGTAGTGATTTGGGGAGAAGAAAATTTTAAGAAAATAAGATTTAAAAGTAGAAAAGATTTTTCCTTAATGATCATTTTACTTTTTGTTTTTATGTTTCGCGAGTTTGAAAACAACAAATGGCATCTTGAGAATTTTCAGAAGAATGAGATTACTCAAATTTTAGAGGAAAAGATAAGGGTTAGTTCTGGATCTCCATTTAACGGCATTGTTGCTACTTTCCTAGGCCTCCAGGGGAGCCAAGAAGATGGAACTTGGAATAATCAAGTCGGTTATGACTACGAAACGTTTGTAGAACTTGGTAGCGATTTTCGTAGTATAGGACTTTGGAAATACAATATACCGACATTATTTCAGTATTCTCAAACCATTTCTCCTGAGTTGTATTATGTTGTAAGCAGATTTTTGAGCAGGGAAGAAGATTTACAGGAGAGAAATAAATTATTACTCACTAAAATAAATAAAAATATTCTCGAAGCGTTAGGAGTCCGTTTCTTAATTACTGAGAAGAAATATCCAAAGGCGAATTTTATTACAAGTATATCGCACCCTAAGTCGGGGAAGGAGATTTTTCTCTATGAATTTGATAATCCAAATTTAGGAAATTATTCTCCTGAAAATAAAATTTTTGCCAAAAATTTGGAAGAGTTTCAGTCGATTGCGGAAAAAATTGATTTTCGAAAAACCGCTATTATTCATAAAGATGACATTAGTGCTGAAGTAACTCCCGCTACATTTGCAAGAATGAGTTATAAGAGAGGCGGTGTAAAGGTTTCTGCAAAAAGCGCATCCACATCTTTACTGGTGCTTCCATTTCAGTATTCAAACTGCCTTCGATTAGAAAAGCTAAATTATTTGGATAGCCTTGCGGAAATTAGACGTGTTAATTTAGTGGAGACAGGTCTACTTTTTCAAGGCGAAGCAGAGGTTATTATCGATTTTGAGACCGGGGTTTTTAAAAGACCCGAGTGTAGGATAAAAGATTTTTCTGATTTCAAAAAGATTTTAAATCAAATGTAGTGTATAGTTTTACCGCGGTACTGGATTTTTCAGCAAATTTATAATTTAGCAAACGCAATATGGACGATCAGGATATCATAAAATTTCCTTTTTCTGGTCAAGAATTAGAAGATAATCATAGGGAATTATTTTCGAATTTTTTGCTTTTTCATATAAAGAAAATGTCCGAAAAAGGTTGTACAGCGTTTGTCGATAACTTTCTNTTACAGAATGAAATTCTTTCAAAGAGCAAAGGTTTTGCTCCTGATCCAATCCCTGATCAAACGAATCAGGATGCTTCTACTGAAAATATGTTCGATGCTATTATCGTTCCTTCGTTAAAGGGCGCTTCAAGCTTTATACAACAGATTCTTGCTTTACAGCCGCTTATTGTTGATCCAGGAAAATCGTTTTTAGATGGTGTCATTGGTAATTTTCTTTGCAATGATGAAAGTTTTGGNGAGAAACCGGCNTTACCTCCTGGAGTTGACCCAAGCCAAGATTGGAAGCAGCTACTTTTATCTAACCTGAGCCTTATTGATAAAAAATTTAAATACGTCTTGGTGCAGCACAGCTATATTNCTGGATTCTCAGCGCCAAAAAGCGTCGCGGAGCATTTATCAAAAATTGTGAAAAAGGATGGTTTTCTTCAAATAGTAAGACCACCTTTTTCTGCTTTAAGGTCGAATTTTAACCATGAACTAATGACCCACTTTTTGGGCAACCACAGTTTCAAACAACTTATTTCGAATTCAATTTTCGATGACGAAAAAGTCTATACTCTTGATGATATAGCAGGATTAGAGAATCTAAAAGATCCAAAAAAGAAGNTCAAACTCCCTTTCTCCGGAATGACTGTACGATCCTTGACTAAGAGATTCATGAAAAAGAAATACTATCTTTCTGGTCAATTGCACTACAGCNTTGGAAAGAATTACAGCGAATTTCTTGGGAAGTGGAATACAGTTGATTTTAGCGATCGNAGAGGATCGAAAGAAATTATAGACGAAATCTTAACGTTTCTGGGATTAAAATTTGAGCCCGTTGTTCCAAATCTTCTCTTGGAGATTCCTTTTATGGATCAATTGCGTAGATGTATGGCAACCAATTGGTTTCATCTGAAAGTTAACGATAAGATGATCAGGATAGGTGTTGACCTTGCCCTACGGGCATCGATTACAACAATTTTTCCTCAACTTGAAATTGCCTGGTTTGTGAATGGAAAACAGTCTTACGATAGCGCCAGTAATAAAACCCCACCTCTTTGCCTGTATATTGATCGTGAAATGTTCAAACTTTTTGATGGAGATGATAGGAAGATCCTTTTAGATCAGAATTTTTTGCAAAAAATAGGGAAAATAATAGTTGATCGATTTTTTCTTGAATTTGGCTTATGGAGAANGGTTGCGGACAGGTTTTTGATTACGAAGGACAGTGCTTCTTTCAAATCTGAAATGATCGATTTTTATAAAGACGATATAACTAATTTTCTTAATACTCACCCTAGATTTGAATCTATTTGGAGTGAAGAAAAGAAGNTCCTTTGATACATTAAACAAAAGAACACAGAATGGCGAAGGCTAATATCAAAGAGAAGATGGAATTAGACTCGAAATATCCTTATTCAGGAAAAAATTTATTCAAGAATCCCGAATACTACTTTTATGCTGACTGCTCAAGTTCTGATTATCTGAAAAATTGGAAAAAGCATCGCAATAAGTCACTCAAAAAATTAAAGCAATATTGCGATTTAAAGCGATCAAAAAGCGATTCCGATAAAATTACATCTAAAAGAGGCACCTTAACTACGTATCTTGATCTTATATCACAATCTTTAAGAAATAATGTTTTGGGTAAAAGAGAAAAATATATTTTACTAAAGTTTATAACGAAATTTGAAGTTCATAGACGCCTATTTAGTTACTATGATAGTAATCTTATACGGCGCAAAAGCTCACCTGAAGCAGGTTTTGGTGAATATACTTATTTCGCACTGGTTGTAGCCCAATGCGCTAGACTTGAAAACAGCCTGAATTACACGTCATGCTTAATTAAATTAATGGATTGCTTGCTATCTATTCCCAAAAAAAACTACTCCTATAAAGATTCTAAATTTCTGATTCAGTGCATAAAGATTGAATCAGAGCTTCTTGATAACTTAGGTAAAGGAGCAATAAATCGTTGAGAAAATACAATAAAATAAAAGACACTTGTATGATAGTTGCTCCAACATGGAGATCCAAAGCCTATCTTCAAGTTTTGCGCGAAAGAGGAATAGTTTTAAACACATATATGCTTTTACCGGGAAAAGAACCTAAATGGGACGGACCATCGTTGGTTTCGGTTCACAGTGGTGGAAAAAGAATAATAAATTTTTCTCCCAGTGAATCAATCCCGGCTACTTTAGAGAAAATACCATCTAAAATTGTAAAGATGAAATCTTCTGATATAGAAAGCAAAGAATCATTGAGTCAGATAGATAGGCTAAGCGAAAGTGTAATTATCTATTCTGGTGTTGGTGGTCGTATTTTGAAACAAAAAACTTTAAATCGCGGAAAGCGGTTTCTACACGTGCATGGTGGATATGCTCCGAAACACAGAGGCAGTACTGCATTTTATTATAGCTTATTGGAAGAAGGAACATTCGGTGTAACAGCACTTTGGCTTGACGGACAGTTGGATACGGGACGCATAATAGCCAGAAGAAAATATACAAAGTTTCCATCAGATATAGATATTGATCGTGTTTTAGATCCTATTTTGAGAGCAGACTTGTTATCGTCAATAATTCAAACTCGGCTGAAAAAAGGCAAGTACCCTTCAGGGGTATTGAGGAAAAGTTTGCGGCCTGCATACCATGTAATTCATCCCATCCTAAAGCACGTAGCTATGAAGAGATATTTTCCCAATTTTTTTAGAGTGTAAGGGCGCTGACGTCACCAAAACAAAGATAACAATTTTCAATCTTTTTGTCGTTAGAAATTATTTACAACAGCTTAGTACGAATTGTTTGATAAATTTTATTAGCAGTCTTGCTGAAGTCGATCTTGATGTTGCTGTTTAATATCAAATCTGGCTTTCTGGGTTCTTCAAATGGTATTTCTATTCCCACCTTCGGAGTTTTTGCCCACTTGCTTTTTGGACTATAGAGGTTAGCCTTTCTTTTTTTAACGATATCAATCTTTGCATCTAAAAAAATTTCGTAATATTTAGAAAATAGTTTCCTATTCTTTCTTCTAATGTCTTCGAAAGGACACAGGATGGAACAAATTGCATTGATTTTACTTCGATCTAACAATTGACAGATTTTCTGTAATCTGTTTGTAAGTTTTCTACGTATTTTTGGAGTAAATTCTTTATCATCAGAACCTCCAAAAAGATTCCTAATTTCTGGGTTATCTAACAAAACAAGATTATCAGTCTTAGGTTTTGCTGTTTTATATAATCTTTTTGCTAGTGACGTTTTTCCAGAGCCACCTAGGCCAATTATCCAGATAATCATCTCAAAACTATACAGCAAATAATATTGTTTCAAAATGCTTTATGGAATTTGATGGATGAATTTTAATCTGGTGATTTTTTTGTATGAGCTAAGATAATTGTTTGAATTTTTTTTTATATAGCTTGATATCACTTGGAATGTCCACTTCTCCCCATTGTCCTTGAACAGGTATACACCTCACTTTAAATTTATTTTCCACTAGTAGTTGTAATAACTCGGTGGTTGAAATCTTTTTTACTAATTCTGGGTTAAGGTCGTTTGTAAAATTTTTGATTTTTTTCCAACCTTTTGGTGTAATTTTTATTAATCCCATAAATTGACCATGAACCTCCCCATAATTTTTTGGTTTTTTACCTATTTCTATTAGATAGTTATCTTTATTTTTCTTAAATGTTTCTGCATCCTCTAAAGGTTTTTTGAATCTTGCACTCCACAGTGACCTCCAAAGACGATCAAAGGTGATCGCTATGTTGGCCTTAGTTTTTTTTAATTGGATGAGGTTTCTCAAAGAGGAAAAGATATCACCGTAAGCTATGATACAAGATTCGTTTCTGAGCCATTGATCGGCACATAGAAGCGAGTAAACCATATTTGATCTCTTCCAATGTTTGTTATGAATAAACCGGCAGTTATTTAATTTTATTTTTTTATTTTTATAGCCCGTTACGACACAAATTTCATTAATGGCAATTTTTTTGAAATTTAAAACCATCATAGATAGCAGAGTTTTTTCTTTGATTGTAATTAGACACTTGGGTTTTTCAGCCGTCAGACTCCCCAATCTATTCCCTCTTCCTGCGGCCAGAATAAGAGCTCTCATTGGCGAAAAACTTTTCTTAAAAAATATAAATCGAGTTTGCTTATAGGTTGCATTCTTTCAGGATGCCACATTATTCCCCAGATTGGATCAGACTTGCTCTTAAAGGCCTTGATGACCCCGTCTGAAGATTGTGCTTGGGTAATCAGCTTTGAAGAATGTTTAAAAAAACCAAAATCATGGAATGAATTAATCATTCTTTCTTGATTGAGAAATTTAATTTTCTTTTTTTTATTCTTATGCCCCCTGACTTTAACTAATTTTCCACCAAAAAAAAGATTAATCATTTGCATGCCCCTGCAAACTCCCAGAAGACTAATCTTATTTATTAGGCAATGTTTTATAATAAGATTTTCGGTTAGATCTCTTTCTTTCGATTTTCCCCCATATTTTAGAGGGGAATCGCCGCCGGTCAGCATAAAGCCAGAAAACTTTATATTACGGAGCAGTATATTTGTCATTTTCGTGTCGTTGGGAAGGGTGATAGGGATAACCTTTAGTTCTTTAAAAATTTTATACCACCTTTTATCCAGTGCGTCTCTAGTTTCGCGGTACCTATTTTCTTTGCTTGAATGTTGGGTCACGCCTATTATTTTCATTGGAGGAATCCTATTTTTTTTGTTGCGCAATCGATAGTTAATTTTTGAGAATTAATCATTCTTTCAAATAGTTCTTTTCCGACACCAATAACAGCAGGTATCCTTAATTCTGCGGCTCTTACTGCCATATGTGAATTTGGCCCTCCGTAGCAAGTAACCAGACCCAAGATGGATCGACTAAAAACCCAGTCATAACCCGGATCTGCGTTTTCTATATGGATAATTTTATTGTCTAGCTTATTACTCATTTTTGATAACTTTAAATATAAAACTTCCCCCGAAATATTTTTTGAGGATATAAAATTAGGAAGTATGCTTGGTTGTTTAAAATAAAAGAAATCCTTTTCATTTCTTATTACAGGAGGTGATAGAATCTGACGATCAATAAAATAGTTTTTTTCATTCAGATTTGCTTTATTTTTTAAAGTACTCACTGTACTTTGATCTTGTTTTTTCATTGTAATGAGATCCTTAATTGTTATAAAGCTAGTTTTTTTTCTTGTTAAACCTTTATTTTTACAAAACTTTTCAATTAGTTTTAGTATTTCATTTAGAGATTTCGAAAAAATAAATTTAGAATATTCCCTGCCTTCAATTACATGTTTTGCGAAATAGAAAAAGTCTGATGCTTTTATTTGTAGNTGCAGTTTCTTTAAACATTTATTTATTCTTTCTTCCTCAATTTTTTTCAGTTTGAATTTACTTTTTTCTACCCTTGGTGATGTCGGAGAACTAAAATATTTTTTAAATTTTTCCTTGTACGAGTAGCTTAGAATATCATAAGAGTTTGGCCTTAGGTGCCCATATTTAGAAATAAACTCCTTTTTAGAAATCTTTGGCATATCAATCGTTAATTGTTTCGCTACTGTATTTACAGAGGCTAGAAATTCTCGAACCCTTGATCGGGACAGTGTCTTTGATTCGATAAAAGAGTTAAGGAATTGTATTGCTATAAAAGCACATCTTGCTAAGCCGGCGAAAGGAAGCGTTCCGAATTTTCGGCAGTTTTCCAAATGAGATTGAATTTTTTTTATCCCNCCAGCCTTTGATATGCTTAATTCCTCCTGCTTTTTTACCAACTGATCAATTTTCTCNAAATCATTTCTCCAAAGCCCTCGTTCCGGATCTATAATTCTTTTTGTAATTTCCAATAAGCTGCTTTGGATTTCATTAATTTGATTGCGAGTAAAACCGTGATTCTTTAATTTAAATATTTTTTTTAGTACAGAAGGTGTTAAGCAGGTAAATACGATATCAAATTCAATTTTATCGTGTAATTCGGGCTGATTATCTAGTTTTTCCATATAAAATTTGATTAATTTTCTTTTAGTGTTTTCAGTAATCTTTTTGGGGATGAATGATTTTATGCTTGTCTCTACGTCGATATAGGGAGTTCCACCAAATATTTTCATGAGAGGACACTTGGTTAGATCGGAGTAACCATAGTTTTTTCTTTGTTTTGCCCAAACTTTGTCAGTAATCAAGTTTTTGTATAAAGAAACCGACAATGGTCGGGGCTTGATACCTATCATTTCAGCTGGGTTCCAATCGGACATTACACTTAGAATTGTTTTAGTTTTTGATATCTTAGATTTTTTTTGTCTTTGAAATGAGGAAAAGTTTGAGACGGTTCTTGCAATTTTAGAATTAATAAGTCTCGAGTTTATATTTTTTCTTTTTTGGATCAGTGGTCTAACTTGGAATAAAAATAAATTATCATTTTTATCGAATGCATATTCTAAGCTTAAAGAGCTATTCTGAAAAATATTTTCTAATTGTCGACATAATNAAATGATTCTTCTGATTGAGTTTTTGCGGACAAGAAATCTTTTTCTATTAACATAGTATATGTTGTTTTTCTTCGAGTATCCTCCCGTTATGGAGAAAGTATCACTTCCCAACATTTCGTTGATAACATAGTAAGGGGCACCAGAAGATCCATCAAAGGTTGTTGCAACTCCGACCCTTGATACACTTGATAAGTACGGTTGCATTAAAATTCTGGCGCCACTAATTTCTCGACCGAAGGATTTGATAACATCTTCTATCGTGAGTAATATATTTTTTCTTCCAGATACAGGTCCTTTACTTTTGTAACGTCCCGCTAAGGACGCAGTTCCAGTGTTTTCTAATTTTGATGATGATCTCACAATTAATTTCGTATTTAACCATCCTATTTTTTTTAGATCGCTTAGTATTTTTTGTTTCTTCAGGCTATTATAGTTGTGAATCGAGAATTTATATTGAGGCAGAATTCGCACATTCTGCAATTTAGTTTCCAGGAATTTTAAAACATCCCCTTTATCGTGGTTCGAAAAAAAATCTTTCATTTCTTATATGTAAAAGCATAATTCAGTACTTTGTATGCTAGTTTTGCAGCAAGAAAGTTGCAACTTTCAAAACCTCTCTTTGGAGATAATTCATTAATATCGGCGCCTACGATTTTACATTTTTGCGCAATACTTCGAATAATTTTTATCGTTTCATTCCAAAATAGACCTCCCGGTTCAGGTGTCCCGGTTGATGGCATGATAGAACTGTCGAAAGCATCAACATCGAAAGTTAGATAAACAGACTTATTTTTTAGTGATGATATAATTTTTTTTATATCCCAATTAGATTTATCTTTCGCCCAGTAAATTTTGATTCTTCTACGATTTTTACGCAGGAAAGAAACTTCTTCCGTAGATATATTTCTAATGCCAGCAGAAATAAGTTTTATATTTTTAAAATCCATACATCTACGTAAGGCCGATGCGTGGGAAAATTTTTGCCCTTGATATTCATTTCTCAGATCTGCATGTGCATCAAAATGTAGTATGGCTAAATCCTTGTACTTTTCTGCGAATGGGCGAATTGATCCTGCTATGATAGAATGTTCACCGCCCAAGATTAGGGGAAATTTATTATTTTTCAAAACCTGCCTTACGATATCTTCTAACTGCTTCAGTGCGGAATGGATATTAGTCTTTATTTTTGGTTGTTTTAATGTTAAAACCCCATATTTTTTATATGCTTCGCACCACAATTCTTCATCAAACAATTCTACTTGATGGGATGCTTTGATAATTGCTTGGGGACCACGTTTTGTTCCAGATCCATAGCTTACGGTTTTTTCCAGTCCAAAAGGAATAATAATTGCTTTGGATGTGGCATAATTTGTTGCATNGTTTTCCTCAATTCCAAGAAAACCATTTTTTGATTTTTCAAGATTTAACAACTAACTTAACTCTTCTAATAATCTATTGTATTGGAATCTCTTTCGATGTTCCCAATTTTTTCCATGAAAGGCTTGACTTGCAATTAAAGGAAGAACTGTCGTTGCTTCGGCGTAGATCATTTGCTCCTTGGCTGTATCGACCTTCCCCCACGATGATGCTTCCTTGAGTGTCGAGCTTGAACAGGATCCATCCCTTACATCCGCTACAGTAATTTGAACCGCATATTTGTGNATCTTGGTCTTTCTGTCTAGGATTTCCGCACAGATCACCGTATCTTGGGCGAAATTCTTTGGCACTCCGCCTCCAATCATAAAGAGTCCACTTTCTTTGGATCGGATCTTTATTTCTGTTATCTCCCTAAAATCTCTTACCGAGTCTATGGTTAGATGTTTTTTTGGATTCTTGACTTGATGATGAACAAGACCAAATCCAGCACTCGAGTCTGTAAAAGCTGGGCAGAAAATTGGAACACCNTGTTCATACGCTGTTTGTACAAGAGAATCTCTTTTTTTGCTATTTTTCACTAACCATTTACCCATCTCCGCAATAAATTCTCTGGATGAATATGGTCGTGGCTGAAGTGATTTTGCTATTTTTGAAATTGTTTTATCACAAATTTGTANCTCTTTTTCATCAATGTAAGTGTCGTAGATTCTGTTAATATATAAGGANCTTAATTTTTCATCACTTACTGTTTTCTCAGCTTGATAGTGCCTGAATCCGAGTGCCTCAAAAAAGTCCATATCTACTATGCTTGCTCCGGTCGCTACTATTACATCAACCATGTTGTATTTTACCAGGTCGGAATAAATTTTCATGCAACCAGCAGCTGACGTTGATCCAGCGAGTGTTAGTATAATTGTGCAATCTTTATCACGAAGCATGTCGTTGAATATAGTTGTGCCTTTTGAGAGTTCACGTGAACTAAACGACATACTATCCATTGCGTCGATTAATAGCGTAGAATCAAAATTCTGAATATCTATATGTTTAATAGGTTTACTCAGTAAAGCTGCTTTTTGATTTCTTTGTCTTCCCATTTTGTGACGAAATTTTTTAGGCAGGCACGGAAATTAAAGTTGTTTCAGATTTTTGTGATTCATTGGAATACATGGTGAGCATTGGATCATCAAAAGTCTGAACTAATTTGTTTGAATAAAACCCGTTGAATTTTGTACGCATGGTTAGACCATAAGCGCCAATTAGACCAATCTCTAAATAATCTCCTATTTCTACATTCGATGGGAT
This sequence comes from Gammaproteobacteria bacterium, assembly GCA_002701705.1. Classification (GTDB taxonomy): domain Bacteria; phylum Pseudomonadota; class Gammaproteobacteria. The sequence continues at coordinate 4,041 of NZWU01000023.1, read as the reverse complement.
CATAAATGGTCCAGGCATACAATCCTTGCTATCACAGGTTGGCCCATAGAGCGAAAAAGGTACAACGTGGTCAATTAGCTTGTGACGAGTTGTGTGCAATTTAATGGGATATATAAAATCTAAGTGAGCAGCATCAAATAACGCACCATACGATCCTTCAGTGATATAAAGAAACTTTCCTTTTTTAAGATTTACTTGGACTAGNAAGGAGCCAGATTCAGCAACNANAGCACGTCCTGGTTCACATAAAATTTCACAATTTTGGCTAGGAGCCTTAGTTTCAATGGTTTTATGAATTATTTCTAGATAAGAATCNAGGGATGGNGGGACAGCATTTTGATAAATTGAAGGAAAGCCACCGCCTATATCAATAGTATCTATCGAAGTTTTAGATTTTTCGATTAGATCGAAAACTTTATTTATAGCTATAGAATAGGTTGAGGGTTGCATGGACTGTGATCCAATGTGGAAGCATATACCCAGTTTTTGGCTCACTTTTCTAGCGTCTTTCAGTAAATTAATAGCCTGCTTTCCTGAAATGCCAAATTTATTTTCNAAAGGTAGTTTGCTGAATTTGTTNCTAACAGCTATCCGTATGTGNAGATTTAAATCTTTAGCATGATTGGTTATTGCCAGGATCTTTTCGAGCTCTTCTTTGCAATCTAGGGCGAAATCTTTAACCCCATGCTTAAAATATGCAGCTTGAATATCATATAATCCTTTTACTGGATTCATAAAGTACAGTTTCGATCCCTTTAGTGCGCATACCTTCTCAATTTCTGGTAGCGAAGTAACATCAAAATCTCTGATTCCAGCTTCATAAATAGTTTTGATAATTATTGGAGAGGGATTCGCTTTTACAGCGTATAGAATTCTTCCGTTGAAGTTTCTTAAAAACCATTTAGCCGCAATGCTGACAGGTTTTGTGCGCAGAAAAAAGACCGGCTCAACAGGTTTATTATTTTGAATATATTGGTGAACAGTTTTGCAGCTTTCCATGATAATGAGACACTAGTTAGTTGGTTGCAAATTATTAAATCACTGCAATCTATTTCAAAGAAAAGGCTCTTGTCAATATAATTTGAGAGATGAAAAAATACACCTATTTTCAGTTTATAGTCGACAATAATTATTTGAAAGTTAAAAATTGAATTGACAGTCTTTCGCGAGAGACTTAATTTGTTTCTGAAATTAGAGGATGCGCATGAAAGTTGTACAGTCATTAAAGTCAGTTAAGCAGAGAAACAGGAATTGTCGAGTAGTTCGTCGTAGAGGGCGTGTTTATGTCATCAACAAGAAAAACCCGCGCTTTAAAGCGAGACAAGGTTAGGTGCTATGAAGGCCATCGTGCTCCAATACGCCTGTTCTCCATTTCCATTCTTGAGGCATCCCTGCTCGAACAATTCTTAAAACATTTGTGGCTCCACTTTGCCCGAACGGAACTCCGGCCGTAATTACAAGTCTATCATTTTTTCTTGCCATATTTTCTGCTAACGCTATACGAGATGCCTTCTCTACCATATCAGGAAAGGACTTAACTTCTTCCGTGTGAACACTGTATACTCCCCAAACCATACACAATTGTCGGGCGGTAGACTTTTCAGCGGTAAGACCCAGTATTGGAACAGTTGGTCTTTCTCGCGCTGCGCGTCGTGCAGTGCCTCCTGATTTTGTGTAAGTTGTAATGACTGATGCATTTAGAGTTTTTGCCACTTGTGCGGCAGCGACACTAATTGCGTCAGATGTTGTTGCGTCTGGTTCTGGGTGGTCNATATCAACAATTTTTCTATATGAGGGGTCTTTCTCTACTCTTCTAATNATTCGATCCATTATNTTAACAGCTTCTACAGGATATTTTCCTATAGCTGTTTCCGCAGACAGCATAACAGCATCTGCGCCATCATACACTGCCGATGCAACGTCCGATGCTTCTGCTCTAGTAGGAAAAGGAGCNGCAACCATTGAGTCAAGCATTTGAGTNGCAATAACTACCGGTTTTCCTGCTTTTCGGCATGCGTGAATAANCTTTCTTTGCAGGATAGGAACTTCTTCAGGNGGAACCTCAACACCAAGATCTCCTCTAGCAACCATAATTGCATCCGACAATGAAATTATTTCTTTATTCCTCTTTATTGCCATTGGCTTTTCGAATTTTGCTAATACTCCAGCATTGCTGTTAATCATTTTTTTTGCTTTTTTTATGTCTTCTGGTTTTTGGATAAAGGACAATGCAATCCAATCAGCATGCATAGCTACACTAAGTTTCAAATCACGTAGATCTTTTTTNGTTANGGANGAAATTTTCAAAACAGAATTTGGTATATTGACACCTTTGTTGCTTGAAAGNTCTCCNCCAAAAGATATTTCTGTATCCATGAAATTTTTTCCNGTCTTAATAACTTTTCCCCTAATNCGNCCGTCATCAAACAAAACTTCTAGGNNNTTTNTGGCNTAAGAAATAATTTCAGGGTGAGGAAACGATACTCTCTTTTTGCTCCCTGGCTTTTTTGAGAGATCTAATCTTAATATATCGCCTGGGGACAAACGAATCGAAGTTCTATCAAACGTTCCAATCCTTAATTTCGGACCCTGCAGATCAGCCAGCACACCAATTGGTCTATTCAATTTTTCTTCNAGTTGTCTAATGGCGGATAATCCCTTTTTGTGCTGTTCATGTGTTCCGTGGCTAAAATTTAAACGAAACACATCTGCCCCAGAGATAAAGAGTTTTTCTATTAACTCCGGAGTAGCAGTCGAAGGTCCTAAAGTGGCAATTATTTTTGTGTTTCTTTTGCGAAGCATTTATTTGAGATTAATACCAAAAATTGGTTACTGCTAGATAATCCTACTATTTGCATATGTATTTTATCAATATATTCTATCTTTATCTATGTATTTAAATAAAAAAGGATCAAGGAGGTTGTTGTGGATCAAAAAACAAATACTGAGATAGAGGCCGCTGTGTTTAGGAGATTGATCGATCATTTAAGAAAAAGAACTGATGTTCAGAATATCGATCTTATGAACCTTGCTGGATTTTGCCGTAATTGTTTGTCAAAGTGGTATCGTGCTGAAGCTGAGACGAGGAAAATTGAAATAGATTATGAAGATAGCAGAAAACTAATTTATGGAATGTCTTATAGCGATTGGAAGCAAAGGTATCAAAAATAACTCTATGAATTGAGAATTATTCAAGCTATCAGAAGATAATATGAATTTTTTTATTACAGGCGTTGCAGGGTTTATTGGATTTCATTTATCCAGAAAAATTCTTAGCATGGGGCATAGAGTAATAGGCGTTGATAACGTTAATGATTACTATGATGTTCGGTTAAAGAAAGCAAGATTGAAAAGGCTTAAAGATTTTTCTCATTTTGATTTCCATAAAATTGATATTGCTAAACAAAGGGAAATGAAAAAATTGGAAAGGATTCTTGCTAAAACAGACTATGCGATTCATTTAGCGGCACAAGCCGGAGTTAGATATTCTTTTGAAAATCCAGATGCTTATATCCACTCAAATATTACGGGTCAAATTTCCTTTTTGGAGACTTGTAACAGAATTCCTCAATTGAGACATGTAATATATGCCAGCTCTTCTTCGGTTTATGGATCTAATGTGAAGCAACCGTTTTCGGTAAAAGACAAGGTAGAAAACCCAAAATCACTCTATGGCGCTACGAAAATTATTGGAGAAATCATCGCGTCGAATTATTCTGAACGTTATAAAATGCCTACAACAGGGTTTAGATTTTTTACTGTTTATGGGCCATGGGGAAGGCCAGACATGGCGGCGTATATTTTTACAAAAAAAATTATAGAAGGTAAAACAATAGAAGTTTTCAACCATGGAAAAATGAAAAGAGATTTTACTTTTATCGATGACATTGTGAATGGAATCATCCAATACATCCAAAAAATTTCATCTGAAAAAAAATCTAAAATTGATCATAAGGTTTATAACTTGGGGAACAATAAGAGCGAGAAATTAAATGATTTTATATTGGCAATTGAGAATACTTTAGATATTCGTGCTAAGAA
>NZWU01000022.1 GCA_002701705.1 Gammaproteobacteria bacterium | reverse complement strand
CTCGTTGGCTATCAACATTTTCTTTTTGATAGCATGGCAAAGAAGCCACTATTTCAACATTATTCTCAATTAAAAGTTTCGTAATATTTTTATATTTTNATTCTAATAATATAGTTANGTTNCATCTATCNATTATATGGCAATTTAAATTCCTNGCTTCNTTCACTAAAAATTCAAAATTGGGNTTCATCTCAGGCGCACCTCCTGTTAAATCTACAACTTGAATCTTAAATTTTTTAATAAAACTAACAATTTGTTTCATTGTTTTGATGTCCATTATTTCTTTTCTTTTTGGACCAGCATTTACATGACAGTGTAAACAGGTTTGGTTGCATTTATACCCAAGATTAATTTGTAAGGTATTTAGTTTTTCCCTATAAATAGCAGGGAATCTGGTTTTCTGTATTAGAGGGTAAATTTCATGCATCAGTATCTTTNGGNTGTTACAATAATATATTATACCCCTATGAGAGATGAATTTTTTAAAAAAGTTAACCTTTTNATACCCAATGTTGATTATTGTTCTTTTAGATTTGTTAATAAATATAGCAACATAATCTCTGTTACTCGTGGAATACCTGAACCGGTAATAGTGTCTGAAGATGATGGTGTTATGGTTACTATCTATAACAATGGAGGGATTGGTTATGGCGCAACGTGTAATTTAACAGAAGACGGAATATCAGATGCTGTGGAAAAAGCTTTGGAATGGGCTTCTTTTTCAAAAAATAAAGTTACTCATTACCCCAATACAGCAATACTCAAAAAACATGAAGGTGATTACTTCACAAATGAAAAGGAACAATGGGCACAAATTTCTACTAAAGATAAAGTAGATTTTTTGAAAAATATTAACCAGAAATTGAAGTGTAGCCCCTCTATTTCTAATTGGGCTGCAAGCCTTAAATATAATAAAATTGAGACTCTATTTATGGATTCTAATGATTCCCATATCAGGCAGAGAATTTCATATTTGCTGCCACAAATGCTTGTTTCTTCTGAATATAAAAAACAAACACAAACCAGAACTTTTGGTGGGCATGCTCATGCTAGACANATTGGGTATGATTTTTTGGATGATATACAGTTTTCAGAAAAATCTATAAATCTTGCAAAAGAGGCAATTGAATTATCAAGAGCATCTGATTGCCCAGATAAAAAAACTAAAATTGTAGTATCTCCTGATCAAATGATATTGCAAGTCCATGAATCAATTGGACACCCACTCGAACTTGATAGAATCTTAGGTGATGAAAGGAATTATGCCGGCTCAAGTTTTGTTAAACTTGANATGTTTGGAAAATATAAATATGGTTCTGAACTGCTGAATATCACATTTGATCCAACATTACCAACCGAATTGGCGACATATAATTTTGATGATGATGCTACTACAGCATCAAAGGAATTTTTAATTAAGGATGGTGTTTTATTAAGACCAATAGGAGGTTTTTTTTCAGGACAGAGAGCAGACATTANTACAGTAGCATGTTCAAGAGCTTCTAATTGGAATAGACCCACTATTGATAGGATGGGNAATATAAATTTGGAACCAGGAACATCAAGTTTNAANGAGTTAATTTCATCTGTTGAAGATGGCATTTACCTAGAAACAAATAACTCATGGTCGATTGATGACCAACGTAGTAAATTTCAATTTGGATGTGAAANAGGAACATTAATTAAGGATGGTGAATTAACAAATGTTGTAAAAAACCCTAGTTACAGGGGAATAACACAAAGTTTCTGGCACAATCTTATAAAAGTAGGAAATAATAATACCNGTAGAACCCTTGGTACCGCTAACTGTGGAAAAGGTGAGCCTAACCAAAGCATATTTGTTGGTCACTCAACACCTGCTTGCGTATTCAAAGATGTTGAAGTATTTGGNGGCATCAAATGAAAAACTATTTTTATGAAATATCAAAGTTAATATTTAACCAAATTGAGGACCAGGAATTATTAATTTTAAATTTTGATGCTGAGATAGGAGATTACATAAGATTTAATCATTCTAAAATCAGACAAGTTGGGCATGTCCAGCAAATTACCCTAACTATAAATTTTATAAAAAAAAGAAAATCACTTATGTCAATACTCAGGCTAAATGGTGACTTGAAGAAGGATGTTAAGCTTGTTGAAGATGCTCTAAATTTTTTAAAAAGAGAATTGCCTGAGTTGCCGCAAGATCCTTATTTGATGTATGCCAAAGATAAGAATTCGACAGAAAATTTGAATGAAACGGAAAGCATAAACAACAAANTNATAGCAGAAAATATAATTGANAGTTTTGCGNAATTAGATATGGTAGGAATNTTATCCTCTGGTTTTGTCTACCGAGGTTTTTCTAATTCATTTGGTCAGACTAATTGGCATGAGAATCAATCATTTAATTTTGATTGGTCAATTTATGCTAAATCTGGTAAGGCAATTAAGCAAAACTATTCTGATTTAAAATGGAATCAAGGTGCTTTTGAAAAAATACTTAATGAGGGAACACAAAAATTGAATGCACTAGAGCAAAATGAAATAAAAATAAAACCAAATGATTACAAAGTCTATTTATCACCACATGCGCTCAATGAACTGCTTGAAATGTTGTGTTGGGGAGGATTTAGCTACAAAGCACATAAAATTGGCACAAGCCCACTGCATTTGATGAGCAAAGGAGAAACAAAACTAAGTGAAATGGTAAATATTTCTGAAAATTTATCTAAAGGTATCACACCAAATTTCCATAGAGATGGTTTTATAAAACCAGATAACACAGAACTGATAGTTTGNGGTGATTATAAAAAATCTTTGATTTCTCCACGTTCAGAATTAGAATATTCAATTAAGCATAATGGAGCAGAATATCATGAAACCCCAGTTGCAATTGATATGAAACCCGGAGAAATACAACAAGATGAGGTATTAGAATNGCTTGGAGAAGGTATCTANATTAGTAATCTATGGTATTTAAATTTTTCAGATAGGAATAAGGCCCGTATAACAGGGTTAACAAGGTTTGGTTGTTTTAAAGTTGNGGGTGGCGAATATCAAGGACCAATAAACACGATGAGATTTGATGAAACAATTTATAATATTCTAGGTAAAAACCTTATGGGGCTGACAGATGTTCAACATTTGTTGATGGATTGTAGCACCTATGAAGAAAGATCAACTTTTAGCACTTGTCTGCCTGGTGCACTAGTTGATGGATTTAAGATGACTTTATAATATGATTAAAACAAGATTCGCTCCGAGCCCAACAGGATGGCTTCACATCGGCGGAGTCAGAACAGCTTTATTTTCTTGGTTGTTTTCAAGGAGCCAAGATGGTCAATTTATTTTGAGAATAGATGACACAGATAGAGCAAGAAATATAAAAGAGTATTCAGATGCAATTATTTCTGCATTGAATTTATTAGGCTTGAATCATGACAATGAGGTTATTTATCAATCTGATAGATTTAATATCTACATAGAACGTATAGAACAATTACTCACTAACGGCAAAGCCTATTATGACAAGATTGAAATAAATGAAAAAACAAAAGATACTGATTTAGAAATTCAATTCTCAAATAAATTAAATAAAAAAGGACATGTAATACGGTTTAAAAATCAAAAAGAACATGAAGTCAATCTCAATGATTTAATTCATGGAGAAATAATCTTCAAACCAAATTCCTTCCACGATGTAGTTATATTGAGATCAAATGGTGTGCCAACCTATAATTTAACGTCTGTAGTTGATGATATAGATTTTAAGATTTCACATATAATTAGAGGTGATGATCATTTAAGTAATACAGCTGTTCAGATAAATCTTTTTAATGCTTTTGAATCTAAAACACCAAATTTTGCTCATCTTCCAATGATACATGGCAAAGATGGGAAAAGATTATCAAAACGCCATGGCGCAGTAGATATAAATTCTTTTATTGAAGAAGGCTATCTTGGCGAGGCTATCATTAACTATCTGGCAAGGACAGGCTGGTCACATGGTGATAAAGAAATATTTTCTATTGATGAATTACTAAAATTATTTTCATTAGAAAGAGTTACAAAATCTGCTGCTGTGTTTGACCATGACAAATTAAACTGGTTGAATCAGCATTACATTAAAAATAAAAAAATATCTGAAGTAAGGAAAATGATCCTGCCGTATTTAAACGCTCTTGACATTAAAGTAAATGATGAAAAATATTTGGAAGAAATACTTAAACTAGGGATTGAAAGGGATTTTAGTTTAAAAAGAATTGCTGAAGGATTAACTTATTATTTTGTTGATAACATTGATTATGATTTAGAAATGATTAAAAAATTTAATGATAAATCAATAATACCTATTCTTGATAAGTCAATAGAAAAATTTAGTTCTATACGGTTTGATAAAAAAGAAAAAATTAGTGAAACAATGAAAATTATATGCGAGGAACTTCAGTTGAAATTCTCTGAAGTAGGACCTGTCATAAGGTTTGCTTTAACAGGTAAATTGAAAGCCCCTTCCATAGATGATTTGTGCTTTGTTCTGGGTGCTGAAAATACCTTAAAGAGATTAAATTCTTTAAAGTCAATTTTATAGTTTTCAAAAAATTATTTTAATGAGAATTTGATCTCGATGAACTCTATTAGGGCCTTTTCTGCATCGCTAGCTGCTTTGGAACTATATGCCGCATATGCTCCTTTCTCAGTACATTTTCTCATAAAGGTAGTTCTATTTTTTTTTGAATTTAATTTCATAGTTTCCTTTATATTTGTTGATTCATAAGAATTATTTATTTTAATTATACAATTTTTAGAAAAATCTGTAATGACGGGTTGCCATGGAATATAAGCACCAAAATAAAATGCATAATTATCAAAACCGTGATGTGCTTTATCTAGCTCAAGATACCGAGTATTATGTTCATTTTTAAAATTATCAGACATATTTTTACACAGATGAGCTGGTGTGATTGAATCACTTGTTCCGCTTATTAGCAATAGGGGTGTATTTGAAATATTTTTCTCATCAAAAGCAAAACCACAAAACGTATATATTCCTGCCATAAATTTAAAACTATCTTCATTAAGATTAAAATTTTGAAGTATTCTTTTATCTTTTAAAAGTACAGTTCCAATACCTCCCTTGGACCAACCTATGTAACCTATCTCATCAGAAATATAGGGGTGTTTTTTTAGTATGTTATATGCAGCAACTGTATCTGATATCATCATCGGTGCAGTTATATCAATAAAATTATTATCTAAAATTTTTCCTCTTGGACGAAAGTGATCAATCATTAATACAGCAAAACCTTCCTCAAGAAAACGTCGTTTATATTTATGATGAAAACCCATTATCCCACCAGCACCATGCGACATAATGATAGCAGGTACAGGCTTTTTTATATTTTTAGGAAGGTAAAGGTTTGCTGGAATTATAATCTGCTCTGCTTTTTCATCACTAAAATCATAAATATTTTTACTTCCAATACAAAGCGTTCCCCATTGTAGTGGATTTTTAAAACTTGTAACTGGGTTTCTCTCAAAGCAGGCATGAGATGGATGTGCGACAACAAAATATAGAACAAAAAGCAAGAATAGAAAGTAGGGAAAAACTCTTTTCATACAAACCTAAAATGGCAGATATTTGTTATCATTTTATTAAATTACTATGTATAATAAAAAACTTATTTATTCATTGATGATAATACTAAACAGTCCCCATCGTCTAGAGGCCTAGGACACCGGGTTTTCATCCCGGCAACAGGGGTTCGACTCCCCTTGGGGACGATTCAAATAACACACGCGTATTAAAAAATTGATACAATGTTGGAATGAGAAAATGGCTTGATGAAAGATAATCTAATCAAACATAAACCAAGACAAAAATACTGTTCATATTGTGGCTCTGTGGTTTCTGTGAAGATTCCGAAAGGAGATAATAAAGAAAGGGCTGTCTGTGATCATTGCGACACTGTATTTTATGAGAATCCAAAAATTGTATCAGGATGTTTGCTCACTTGGAAAAATAAAATTTTGCTATGTAAACGTGCAACAGAACCAAGGGCAGGCTATTGGACTTTACCAGCCGGTTTCTTGGAAAATAATGAAACAATAGAGGAGGGGGCTCTAAGAGAAACTTTTGAGGAAGCTGGAGCGAAAGCAAATAGTTTAAATCCTTTTTTGTTGTGCAATCTTCCACATATAAGTCAGATCTATATTATGTTTCATGGTGAATTAACCGACGGAAAATTCTCTGCAGGTTTGGAAAGCTCTGAGGTTAGGCTTTTTTCAAAAAACGAAATACCATGGAATGAAATTGCCTTTTTAGTTATCTCGAAGACGATCAAATTATATTATCAAGATTTAAAAAATGGTACGATGGGTATACATTTTGATACTATTAATAAGAAACCATGACATTGAAAAAAACTCAGTTATATTTATATTTTGTCTTATTTTTTTCAGCTAGTGTATTTTCGCATGAAGGACAAGAAGCTAGGATTAAATTTTGGAAGGAATATTATAATCCCAAAGTTGAGGTAACCCAGGAGAGAATACCTAGCATAAAAATATTCTTACATAAAATTGGGCCCTTTTTTCAATTACAAACTGTAGTGGAAAATTTTAAATTTACTCCTGAAAGTGACATGAAAGATAATAATTCTTGGACAGGGTATGGAAAACTTTATATCAATGGTAAATTCATAACAAGAGTTTACAATGAAAGATTTTTTTTAAAATCACTTCCGGTAGGAAACAATGAAATCAAAGTGATTCTCAGCAGCAATATGGATCATGATGTAGCTTTAAATCGAGAATTAATTTCAGATCAAATCTATATGAGGTTTCCAGAATATAATTTTGCAGAAGCTAGAGCAGAAGCGCATAATTTGTTTACACAATGTGAATTTTCCGATAATGGTAAAGCAAGGACGAAAGTTTTAGCAACCAAAGGACTTAAGGCTTCAGAATCATCGGAATATCTTCAATGCAGGTATGATAGCAATAAATCTATTGAACCATTTACTAAAGAGATGACTAGAGTACAAAAAGGCCACTATGATATTGTCAATGCCAGTCTAAAAGAAAGAATCGGTCTTTGGAAGTCATATGAAAATAAAGAAATCAATATTAATGAGGCAAGAGAAAAGAATCTTGTGATGGAAAATAGTGTTGATGTTAAAATGAAAGAATTAATGTGCACTCTAACTCTATCAAAAGATGATAGCTGTAAATAATTTCTTAGAGCAGTTTTTGAGTGCTTACTTGGTGACTTCACAGGTAATGTTTCCAATACTAATAGTCATAATCATTTTACTTGTAAAAGATTTTAATAAGTATGGGGATATCTCAAAAAAAGTTAATAGTAGACTTGATGACTTAGCAGAACTAGTAGAAAAAACTGGTTTTAAAAAAGATTCCAAAGATAACAATCTTGATTATGTAGAAAAATATTTATCAAAAAGAAATATAAAGGCTAAGGTGAAGCAAAAAGATTAAACACTTGCTCCGCAGATAAATCATACATACAAACATTTTTTGGACAACTCTTAATCTCTGGTGTGTCATAGCATGGGCTACAAGGCAGATTCAGAGAAGCAACTTTAATGTTATTTTCTTGTGTTTTATAGGGGGAAGATTGATAGTGATTTGTTGGACCATGAATAGAAATAACTTTTTTAGCTGAAGCACCAGCAATATGAACGCTCCCACTGTCAGTAGCAATAACACAATTGGATAGCTTCATGATCGTAATCAATTCCGGGATAGTTGTTTTTCCAGATAAATCAAAAACTCTTTCATTGAGTGGGTAAAAAAATTTGAAATATTCTTGCTCATTTTTGTCTCCAGTAAGTAAAATATTTAAATCTGTCTCATTGAGAATTTTATTTATTAGTTCTTTCCAATTTTCCAATGGCCATGCTCTGTATCCTCTATAATTATCCTTTTTAAAATGACTATTTGTTGGACAAAGGATAATAAAGTCTTTGTCTACAGGAAATTTGTTTTGAACAGACATTTCATTTACGCCAATTATGGAGGGGACAGATTTCTTTTGATCATATTTGTTTGTATATTTATTTAATATCCTCAATTGATGCTCAACTCTATGTTCTTTAAAAATATCATCCATAATAAAGTGATAAGGCATTCCAATTTTTCGTTTGGATTTGGAGATTGATACAATATCATTAAATTTTTTTCCAATTTCAAGATTTAAAATTAAATCATATGGTTTAAAAAATGAATCAAAGATTATTCTCAATTTATCTAAATTAAAAAGAAAAGATAGGTTAGTATGTTTAAGGACAAAAACTTTCTTTATCCTATTGTCATGTTTAAATAAATCACAAATACCAGGTCTTGAAACCCAATTTATTTCAACATTGTTTCCAAAGTTCTCTATTAGAGGTTCTATTACAGATGTGGCATCAACGGTATCACCCAATAAACCACATCTTATAACTAATACTCTTTTCTTTTGTTTCATATCTATTTAGTTTAGAATAGTCTCTTTTACTAACTATTCTAATTAAAAAATCACAAGATGGGTAAATTATATAGAAAATTTAAGCCAAGTAAAATAATAGCCTTGTGGAATAATTATAAAACTTTAGCTGATGAGAAAGGGCTTACTAAACCAGATAACCCCTTGTACTTAAATAAATCTGTGTCGAGCATTATTGAACCTGACCAAAATATAGTTAGACCTAAATCGTATTCTGAAAATATTTTTTATGAAGGAGAATTGGGAATTGTAATCGGAAATGAATGCAAGGATATAGAAGTTGATGAATCAAAAGAGTATATCCTTGGTTACACATGTGTCAACGACGTAACAGCGATGGATTTGGTTAAAAAAGATTCTACATTTGATCAATGGACAAGAGCAAAAAGTTTTGACACTTTCGGGATATTTGGTCCATGTGTTGTAAGCGATATAGACCCAATGAACTTAAGAGTTACATCTAAACTGAATGGGAAAATTGTCCAGGATTATAATACAAGCGATATGTTTTTTAATGTTTTCGAAATTGTGAGTTATCTTTCAAAGGATATGACTCTTTATCCTGAAGATATCATTGCGTGCGGAACAAATTCTGGTTTAGGGCCAATGGATGAAAATGATATTATTGAAATTGAAATTAAAGGTATTGGAAAGATAGTTAATAAACTAACTTAATCTTCTGTTCTTAATACTTCCTATTTATCTTCTTTCCCAAACATCTGGGGCTCCAGATGGTCTTGGTTTCGGTATTTCATCAAAAATAATATTCTCATATCCATTATAGATTAAGAAATGTTTGCCTTTAGCTCTTCCGAGTAGTGTAACGCCAGTTTCCTTGGCAACATTTAACCCCATTTCTGTAATCCCTGAACGTGAGATTAAAAATGGAATATTCATTTGGGCTACTTTAATTACCATTTCTGATGTTAGTCTTCCAGTTGTATAAAATATTTTATTCTCACTTGTGATATTATTAAGCCACATGTTTCCTGCGATTGCATCAACAGCATTATGTCTTCCAACATCTTCAATAAAATCTATTATTTTTTTATCATCACATATGGCGCAGCCATGAACAGCTCCTGATTTTCTATATATTTCATTTTTGTCATGTAACAATTTTAAAATTGTGTATATAGTTGATTGTTTTAATTTATCTGGCTTAATCTTTTTATTTTTAATTTCATCCCAAACACCAGAAAATGTTGTCCCTTGTCCGCATCCAGATGTGACAATTTTATGCGTGAGTTTGTTTTCCCATGACTCTACATCAGAGGTTGTTTTCACTGCTGCAGTGTTTGTATCCCAATCAACATGAACAGAGATTAATTCATTCAGACTTTCAATAAACCCCTGATTACGAAGATAGCCAATAACTAGTGATTCTGGATAGTGACCTAAGGTCATCAATGTGACGACCTCCTTTTTATTTACAAAAATAGTTAATGGTAATTCCCCAGTTATAGGAAATTCTCTGATTTGACCATATTCATCTCGGACAACAATATCTTTTGTTTTAGGCCTCTTAGCATTTGTAATATCAAGGTTATTTATTTTACTATTACTCATTATCTGTTAGATTATATTACAAATACACTATACAAACGATGAGATTTTTTTTACTAATTTTTCTGTTTATTTTTTCTCTAAATGCTCATGCCGAGGTTATGAGGGTTCTTTTTTTGGGAACTGGTACACCTAGATTAGATATCGAACGTTTCAGTCAATCTATATTAATAGAGTCAGGTGATGAGAAACTACTATTCGATGTAGGAAGAGGCGCGGCAATTAGAATGAGTCAAGCAAATATCCCTATACAAGATATAGATAAAGTATTTTTGACTCATTTACATTCGGATCATACTCTTGGCATCTCTGATTTAATCATGACGGGTTGGGTGTATCAAAGAACTAAGAAGTTAAAAATTTTTGGACCAACTGGAACAACAAAATTTATATATCACCTAAAAAAAGCTTTTGATGAAGATATCAAAATTAGAACTGCACATCCAGAAAGCCTTGATCCATCGGGCCTCATTCTAGAAACTAATGAAATAAATGAGGGTCTAATTTATAAAAAAGGCAGACTGGAGGTTTTTGCATTTAATGTAGATCATGGCGGTGGAGTCAAAGAAGCATATGGTTATAAAATTACCAATGGAGAACAAACAATTATAATTTCTGGCGATACTAACTTTTCTGAAAACTTAATTAAATATGCAAAAGACTGTGATTTGTTAATTCATGAAATTGCTAGCGCTCCCAAACCTTTAATAAAAGAAAGTGCAAAAATTAGAGGTCTAATGAATTATCACACGACAACTGAGGAAATGATTAAAATATTAGAACTTACAAAACCAAGACTGACAATTCTAACGCATATACTTGCTCTTGGAGGCATCAAATTAGAGTCCATTCTAAAAACAATTCAAGATTCTACTGAAAATAAGTTTGAGATAAACTTTGCTTATGACTTAATGGCAATAGATGTGAAAAATAAATTTAATATTTATTCCGTAAATTACTCCAAAAAAAATAAATGAAAAAAACAAAAATAATTGGAATTCTAAATTTAACTAATAATAGTTTTTATGATGGTGGAAAGCATGTAAATATAAATGATGCCGTTAATCATGTCAAACGGATGATCAAAGAGGGAGCAGACATCATTGATATTGGAGCAGAATCCACCAAACCAGGATTCAAAGATGTAGGAGCTGATAATCAATTGAAAAAGATTTTGCCAGTAATTCAAAAAATTAAACAAGATTATAACTCTATGTTAATAAGCGTAGATACTCGTTCAAGTTTAGTTGCTAAAGAAACCTTAGCTGCAGGAGCCTCCATAATTAATGATGTCTCTTCCGGAACATATGATTCTAAAATGATGAAAATAGTTTCAGATAAAAAAGCAAAAATTATTCTTACTCACATGCCTCAATCTCATCAAACAAAAGAAGTTTCAGAGTTGAATATAAAACATACGCCCAAGAACATTGAACATTATTTTAATGAAAGAATCGAACAAGCATTAGCTGAGGGTATAAAAAAAGACAATATTATAGTAGACCCAGGTATTTGTTATGGCAAAGCAGGAAAAGATAATATAGAAGTAATTAAAAATATCCAGTATTTTGTAAAAACTTTTAAAAATGTTTGTCTGGGAGTAAGTAATAAGAAATTTTCTTCTGATTTATTTAGTCATTTTCATGATGAAGAATTAAATATTGTATCCCTTGCTGTTACAACACATTGCGTACTTAATAATGTAGCATATGTAAGGGTTCATGATGTTGCAGCTAATAGAGATGCATTAGAAGTTGCATGGAAGACTTGCGTAGTTTAATCAGCTCATTACAGTATTTGAGTGAGTGTTTTTTCAAGATTTTTGGCAAATAATTTATTATCATGCATCTTTTCAAAATTTTTTTTGTCAGTTAATTTTTTTAGTATTCTTAATTTAGTTTTCTTATTTATACATATATCCATAACTTTTTGTTTATAATCTTCTAAGTTTTCACAACATAATTCATTTAACCCAAGTGATGAAAGCAAGCTAGAGGAAACACGAGAAGCAAAATGCTTACCTGTTTTGGTGACCACAGGAATACCTGATTGTAGAGCATCAGTTGTTGTTGTATGTCCATTATAAATTTGTGTATCTAGAACTACATCAACGAGCTTAATTCTTTCAAGATGTTCCTCTCTGGCAACTCTTTTTGCAAAAATAAGCCTTTTTTTATCAATAAGATTTTTTTCAATGTATTGGTAAAGATTTTTTTTGGCAATTTCATTATCTTCTAACATCCAAAGAACAGAATTAGGAAGTTTTTTTAGAATCTCTACCCAGCAGTCAAAAATACTCTTATCTAACTTAAAAGATTGGTTAAAACATGCAAGTATAAAAGCTTTTTCTGGCAAACTATACTGCTTTTTAGTAGCTTTTGTCTTTGAAAGGTTTGAGATACCATCATTAATTTGGTAGCAGTTTGGTAAAAATAGAAATTTTTCTGTATAAAAAGGTTGGTGTTTCATTGGCGTGACAATTTTATCAGTAAGAAGATAGTCATAGTGTGAATATCCAGACGTTCCAGGAAA
>NZWU01000021.1 GCA_002701705.1 Gammaproteobacteria bacterium | reverse complement strand
GCTAACGTTTACTTTAAGGTTGGATCAGGTTCGCTGGTAATGGCTGCGAGTGATCTTGAAGTAGAAGCGTTCTCGTCTGAGGCCTTCACTACAACCGAAGAGGCTGAAACAACACTGAACGCAAGAAAGCTCTTTGATATTGTTAAGTCGTTGGAAGAAAAAGAAGAAGTGACGCTACGTGTAGAGGAAAACAAAACTACAATTTCAGCTGGAAAAAGCAAATTTGTCNTTACAGCAATGAACGCNACTGAGTTTCCGCTTATGGAAAGNGAAGNAAGAGGNAGCGACCTACAAATAGNAAGCCAGAANCTTCTNANCCTNTTNAATGAGACTGCTTTTTCAATGGCACACCAGGACGCCCGCCATTATCTGAATGGACTATTCCTAAACAGCGAGGGAAAAGAAATAACAGCCGTGGCAACAGACGGACACAGACTTGCAATNTCNCAAGCGANTGGAACAACAGGAGAAAACAACATCAATGCTATAGTTCCAAGAAAGTGCATACTGGAATTAAAACGAATTTTAGCAGGAGTTAAGGGAAATAAAGAACATTTAACAGAAGTTACCTGCAANAATAAGCAAATTTCATTTAAAATAGACAAGTTTGTTGTGACAAGCAGGCTAATTGAAGGAAGCTACCCTGAGTATAAAAAAGTAATCCCTGAAAAACTGCCAAACCTCCTAACACTAGACAGAAAAATATTTAAAGGATCTCTCCACAAAATGGCAATACTTTCAAACGAACAGTACAGGGGCGTAAAACTGTTGCTAGCAAACAATGAATTAAAGCTTGCTGCAAACAACCCAGCCCAAGAAGAAGGAGAAGACCTCATACCATGTGAATACAAGGGTGAAGAAATAGAGGTTGGCTTCAATGTTTCATATCTCTTAGAGGCGCTTGAGGTATTAGATGAAGACAAGATCACNATGAAANTGAACAACTCNGACACGGGCTGCCTGATAACATGNGAAAAAAACACACCGCAGTACATCATAATGCCTATGCGGGTGTAGCGTGTTNGTAGAAACCCTGAGCATACAAAACCTCCGATCATTAGAATTACTTAGTTTCAAGCCCAACAAACAACTCAATATTATCCTAGGAAAAAACAATGCTGGGAAAACAACAATCCTTGAGTCAATTTACATNGCATCCAGACTCAAGACTTTTAAACAAACACCAATACCCAATCTAATAAAACACCAGCAAAAATTCTTNAAACTTCAGTTAAATGTAGNTAAAAGTAGNGAAAATCACTTAATTATCATTGAAAAGTCACTAGAATCGCACAATATTGCAAAAAACAACTCAAAACTTATAGGAACAAAAGAAATAGCTCGTCTTTTCCCCGTCCTCTCACTTGCTTTTGGCCAGGAAAACATTATCAACTTACCGGCTGAGAGTAGAAGAAGTTTATTAGACTGGGGACTGTTCCACGTGGAACAAAACTACCTTTCACTTCTTCAAAACTACCAAAGATGCTTGAGGCAAAGAAATTTTTTACTAAAAAAAGGGAAGCCAGAAGAAATTGATTACTGGACAACAAGAATGGCAGAGATTGGAGAAAANGTATCTCATCATAGGAAAAACCATTTCCAGCTTATTAATGAGGCATTTAAGAAGTTTGTAGAAATTGCAAGGCTCAATGAAAACAAACCACATGAGGACATCGCGTTGGTTGGCCTAGAATATTACCAAGGCTGGGATGAGGAAGAGGGGCTCTTAGAAAGCATTAAGAATAATTTACCTAAAGACAGGGCAAATGGCTTTACTGAATTTGGGCCACACAAAGCAGACATACTTGTAAAAGCAAAGGAACTTGAGCTCAAAAGAATTGGATCCATGTCTAGCCAAGTATTGGCAAGCCTTCTACTAGTCTTAGCTCAAGCAGAAGTGTTTCACATGAAACATAATTACAAGCCAATACTACTGATAGATGATTTATTTTTTGGAATTGATGATACAAACCTCATGCTTATGTTAGAATTACTTATTCAGGTCAGGACGCAATGTTTTTTAACTGCACCTGATATTTATAAGGGAAAACTTGTTGAAATCAGCCACAAAAGGGGCGAGATCGAACTCTACACTCTTGACAATAAACAGATTGTGAAAGCGAGCTAATTTTATATGAATAAAGCAAAATATGACTCATCCAGCATCAAGGTTTTAAAAGGACTAGAAGCAGTCCAAAAAAGACCTGGCATGTATATTGGCGATACTGATGATGGAAGCGGCCTACACCAGATGATTTATGAGGCTGTTGATAATTCTATTGATGAAGCATTAGCTGGTTTTTGTTCAACAATAAATATCACTATACATGAGGACGAATCGGTCACTGTGATGGACAATGGACGCGGAATACCCGTTGATGAGCACCAAGAAGAAAAAAGATCTGCAGCAGAAGTCATTTTAACAACTCTTCATTCTGGCGGTAAATTTGATGACAATTCATATAAAATTTCTGGAGGGCTGCATGGTGTTGGAATCTCAGTTGTTAATGCTTTATCTGAATTTTTAAAACTTACAATTTATCAGAATGACAAGTCATATATTCAAGAATACAGCAATAGTAAGCCTACCAGCTCTTTGAAAGAATCTTCTAAATCAACTCAAACTGGAACTAAAATTACATTTAAGCCTAGCAAAAAATACTTTACCAATATCGAGTATAAGGCCGAACTATTAAGAAAACGTTTTAAAGAACTTGCATTTCTAAATAGTGGAATAGAGATTATTTTTGTAGATGAAAGAAGCAATTTTGAGGAAACCTATAAATATGATGGTGGGATAAAAGAGTACATACGCGAGCTTATTAAGAAAAAAACACCAATACATGATGACTGCATTTATTTTGATACCACAAGAAAAAACATTAAAGTAGAAGTGGCAATGGTCTGGAGCACTTCTTTCCAAGAAGACACCATCTGTTTTACCAACAACATACCGCAAAAAGATGGAGGCACACATCTCGCGGGATTTAAGACTTCGCTAACAAAAACTATTAATAATTTTATTGATAAGCAGCCACAATATAAGAAAGATAAGATTGATATAACCGGAGATGACTCGCGTGAAGGGCTAACATCAATTATTTCTGTAAAGATGTCTGATCCTAAGTTCTCTTCTCAAACAAAAGATAAGCTTGTTTCATCAGAGGTTAAGGGGATTGTTGAATCAAGCCTTAATACTAAACTTTTTGAATTTTTTGAGGAAAACCCAAAACAGTCAAGAAACATTATAGCTAAAATTTTTCAGGCAGCTAAAGCACGTGAAGAAGCTAGAAAGGCCAAAGAATTAATTAGGAGAAAAGACCCGCTGGGAATCGGAAACCTCCCTGGCAAACTTTCTGATTGCCAAGAAAAAGACCCTACAAAAAGTGAGCTTTTTATTGTTGAGGGAGATTCTGCTGGAGGCTCAGCAAAACAAGCAAGGGATCGTAAAACTCAGGCAATTCTTCCGCTTAAAGGGAAGATACTCAATACACAACGAGCACAAGACCATAAGGTTCTATCATCTTCTGAAATAACATCTCTAATATCTGCTCTTGGGTGTGGNTACAATGAAGACTTTGATATTTCGAAACTTAGGTATGGAAAAATAATTATAATGACAGATGCAGATGTTGATGGCGCACACATTAGGACCCTTTTACTAACTCTATTTCATAATAAAATGGGGCCGTTGTTTACCAATGGAAACATATACATTGCCCAGCCACCACTCTATAAAATCAAAAAAGGAAAAGCTGAAAAATACCTAAACAATGATGAAGATCTTGCTGAGTTTATAAATAATGACATAGCCACAAACATAAAATTCTATCTAACCGGCAAACAATTAGAGCAAAGTAAATTCTTAAAACTTTTACGAGACTTTTCAAAAATGCGTGTATTACTAAATCAGTTTCCTAAAAAGAGAGACAGAATGTTACTAGAATATCTAGCATTTTTTAGGCCATTGACGCCTATCATGCTTACTGATAAAAACAAAGTTTCACTATGGTCTAAAGAATTTTCTGCTTTCATCAATGACTCGACACCACTTAATATTGATTTTGTGATCAAACCTATGCCAGATCAAGTTGAAGATAAAACTTTTAAAATAGATGTAACCAAAATACAAAATGGAGTTGAAACCAAACTAGAGCCTCTCCACAACCACTTTTTTTCGTCTGATGCATATTCAGAGTTAGCCAAACTTGAACTGCATAAATATCCATACACTGACTGCACATACATAGATTCAAGTAGCAATAAATATACGCCAGCATCATTATCCGCTGGCATAGATAATCTTTTAGTTAATTCAAAGGAAGGGCTTACATTACAAAGATATAAAGGACTTGGTGAAATGAATCCAAATCAGCTTGAAGAGACAACTATGAACACAAAAACGCGTAACTTACTTCAGGTCCTTCCGTTAGATGATGCTGAAAAAAACATTTTTGAGGAACTAATGGGAGAAGACGTTGAAATGAGAAAATCATTTATCAAAAATAGTGCCCTTTATGTCAAAAACCTTGATATCTAGCAACTAAATGAAAATAGTTACTTGGAATATTAATTCAATTAAAGTAAGACTTCCGGCGATTATTCAATATCTCACTGAGACATCCCCAGACATATTGGCCTTACAAGAGACTAAAACTATTGATGAAAACTTTCCTGTAGAAGAAATACAAAAGCTTGGTTACAGTTGCATTTTCACAGGACAAAAAACATATAATGGGGTTGCAATCATTTTTAAGGGAGAGCCATCAGACGTAGAACTAAATCCCATATCAACACCTGAAGATGAAAAAAGGTCTGTCTCAGCAACATACAACAACATTAAAATCATTAACTTATATGTTGTTAATGGGCAAGATGTTGGAACCGAAAAATATAATTATAAATTGCGTTGGCTTACAGCTCTCATTGACTACGTAGAAAAAATAATTGATAAACATCAAGATATTGTTATTCTAGGTGATTTTAATATTGCCCCAACTGATGCAGATGTTTTTGATATTGAGATGACAAAAAATCAAATCTTGTGTTCTTCTAAAGAGCGAAGTTTTCTAAAAAAACTTCATACCCTTGGTCTATCTGATTTGTTTATTAAATTTAAGCACCCAGAAAAAACTTTTAGTTGGTGGGATTATAGAGGTGGTGCTTTTCATAGAAACATTGGCTATAGGATTGATCTTATTTTGGGGACTGAGTCTATTTCTAATAGATGTACCCAGGTGCATATTGACAAGCATACCCGCCACAAAACCTGGTGTAAAAAAGAACCACGTACATCTGATCATGCACCTGTTGTTGCAATAGTAGATTAATAAAAACCATAGAACAAATAGACTCCGTTTGCTATTATCAAATGAGGGGGAACGACCATGAAAACAGTAATGGTAATTAATTCCAAGGGTGGCTCAGGAAAGACAACTATTGCGGTCAACATTGCAGCATATTATGCGCACAAAGGCCTCGACGTCACTCTTGTTGACCTGGACCCACAAAGATCAAGTTTAGATTGGTTAGAAAATAGACCGCTCTCCAAACCTAAAATAAAAGGGACAGCCAGTTTCACAAAGCCATTAAAAAAAAGGGATAACATGATTGTGGTATATGATGTACCTGCCGCAGTACATGGGCATAGGCTTGAAACATATGTTAAAAAAGCACAAAAGATTGTTGTTCCAGTATTGCCATCACCCATAGACATGAAAGCTGCGAAGAAATTTATTCAGAGTTTGAGAAGTATGGGGCCTGTGATAAGGAAAAAGATAAAAGTNGGGCTTGTTGCAAANAAATGCAGAGCTAACACCAACATTTTTCTTGAATTAGATGANTATCTTGTGAGAGAAAGAGGAATGCCATATGTGACGGCTTTTAGAGATAACACAAATTACCTAAAGTCAGCAAAAAAAGGACTAGGAATATTTGAGTTTGCAGAAACAGCGACGGCACAAGACAGGGAAGAATGGAAAAGTTTNATNAGCTGGATTAACTCATCTAAGAGATAGATGTTTGATGTTGCTGTATTGATTTAAGATAGGCCGNCTCATTGTTTATTTCGTTTACAACTATGTAAATAGATGATTTACCTAGTGATAGTGACTCAACNACCCTTGTATTTGGAACAATGAAAACAAATTTATAACTATCGAGTCTATCCTTAAATTTATTCAAAAAAATCTCTAAAGAAAACCTNCTTAACACAATGATGTANTTATATAAAACAGCATCTAATGATATTTGATTCAGTTCCAAGTTTTTGCTTTTTCTTTCATAGACGTCTATTGATTCAATTTCAGCGCCCCTTTCAGTCAAGGTGGTATTAATTAAACTTCTCCCATCTTTACCTTTCAAAATAATTATTTTATCACCCTCAACATTTTGCAGCTCATNCATATTAAGCAAACTTTCACTTGAATATATTTTCTCTGGGGAAAGACANTTAACCCCTATTTTCTCTCTCACTGTAGTCGCTGTGGCTTTACCAACTGCAAAGCATGTTAATTTATTATGTTTTGCTACANAATCCCATATCATGTGNGAGCATCTAACAGAGTTTTTGCTTTGGAAGATAATTTTATTAGAAGAGAGCACACAATCAATTANTTTTTTATTATTTATATTTATCGGNAAAATTTCTACCAATGGGCAGTAAGTAATATTGTCAGAGGCNACACTTGCTGAGAGCCTATCAATTATGCTGGTTTCNGAAAGTACAACAATATTCATAGTTAATTCAATGTATTTTAAGTAATTTTTTAGCGCCCTGACTAATAAAAATCTCAGCAAGCTTTCTTCCTGCTAAGATAGCATTCTTTCTCCTATCTATATATTTTAACTTAATAAAACTAGACCCTTCTTGGTCTGAGACAATTGCATTGATTATGATGTCGTCGCTACTGATTGTAGCATTTACTCCAATTGGCGACATGCAATCACCNCCTATCCTGTCAATAAATGATCTTTCAGCATCTGCGCATGATTGAGTATTCTTATTAACGTGCTTAGCAAGCATTAGGCTTAATGACTTGTTCTTTTTTAGATATTCAACACACAACACTCCTTGNCCTGCTGAAGGTATAAATTTATCAGGAGCAAGTTTTTCTGCAATATTATCTTCTAGAGACAGCCGCAAAATACCTGCCGCAGCCAGAANAATACCATCTAAATCNCTATTTTTTAATTTATCTATCCTTGTTTGTANATTTCCTCTGATGTGTTTAATTTCAATATTTTTTGAAGATGCTTTCAAGAGAGCAATTCTCCTGGGNCTAGAAGTTCCTATCACAGCACCAGCAGGAAGCTCATCAANAGACCTGAATTTATTAGAAANAAATACATCGCAGGAATCNACCCTTTGGTTTATTGTCAAAACTCCAAATTTTTTGTCCAGTTTAGTTGGGACATCCTTAAGGGAATGAACCGCTATATCGGCTTCATCATTGAGCAATGACTGTTCAAGTTCTTTGAGGAATAAGCCCTTACCTCCATCAGCTTTAAAAACTTCTGTACTTGCAGTGTCTCCAGTGGTTGTCATAGGGATTAAAGCAGCTGAGATACTGCCATCAGCTCTTTCAAGCATATCTTTGACAATTTTTGCCTGAATAAGAGCTAAAGGGCTTTGTCTAGTAGCTATCCTAATTAACTTTTTCATATTTTAGCTATTTTATTTATACTATACTTACTGGTTAAATCATCAAATTAATTTTATTGTAATTGGACTGAAATCAATGAAAAAAACAACAAGAGCAAGTAGATTTACAAAAAAAATAGACAGTGAAGTTTTAGAGTTTAGTGAAAGCTTAACGGTGGATATAGTTCTATTGGAAGCAGATTTGAAAGTCACNGCAGCACACGTAGAAATGCTTGCTAAATGTAGACTAATCACTAAAAAAGAACTTGCAATGATCTTATCCGGTTTGAAAAAAATTAAGGAAGCAGTAAAAAAAGATAAGTTTCCATGGTCTTATGAATTTGAAGACGTCCACATGAATATAGAGAATTATCTTTCCAAAACAATTGGGGATGTAGGAAAGAAAATACATATGGGAAGATCAAGAAACGATCTTGTAACGACAGATCTGAGGGTTTATTTACGTGATTTTCTAGATATATTTTTAGTTAAATTGAGAGATTTGCAATATGCATTGTCAAAAATGGCTNTGATATATAGCAATTCTTTGTTTCCAGGCTATACTCATCTTCAAGTAGCACAGCCTGTAACTTTTGGGCATCATTTATTAGCATGGAATGAGATGATGTTTAGAGATGAAAAAAGATTGATGAACACCCGTGACCTCATAAATATTATGCCCCTTGGGTCTGCAGCATTATCAGGTACCCCATATAAAATTGACAGNGAGTTTGTTGCAAAAAAACTTGGTTTCGATTCATTATCTGCAAATTCTATGGATGCAGTTAGTGATAGAGATTATGTATGTGATTTTGCATATGCAAACTCAATGATTATGCTTCATCTTTCAAGAATTTGTGAAGAATTAGTTCTTTGGACAAACCCACAATTTAACCTTATTACTTTAGATGAAAGCTTTTGCACTGGTTCGTCTATAATGCCACAGAAAAAAAACCCTGATATTCCAGAACTGATAAGAGGTAAAGCTGGCGGTGTATTTGGTGATCTGATTGCATTAATTTCATTAATGAAGGGACTTCCACTGACATATAACAGAGATATGCAGGAAGATAAAAAAATAATTTTTGACTCCGTAGAAGTTGTGCTCAGTTGTTTGAANATAATGCCAAGGTTGATTTTAACAATGACNCTTAATGAAACTAAGGCAGAACAAATATCCAGAAGTTCTTTCTCTACCGCGACAGANTTAGCNGACTATTTGTCTTTAAANGGTATGCCCTTTAGGGANGCTCATGACGTCGTTGGNGAAATTGTAAAATTTTGTGAAAAAGAATCTATACAGTTGAATGACTGTTCTCTTGGGCAACTACAAAAATTTTCTAAATCTATAAAAGACGATGTATACAAATCTCTTGATGCAAAAAACTCAATAAAATCTAGAGATGGCATTGGTGAAACTTCTCCTAAATCTGTTAGTGCNCAGGCCCATAAAAANCTCAAAAGATTAAAAGGATTAGGCTACAAAGAATGAGGCTGTTGCCATATCTTTTCATATTTATTTTATTGACAAACCATGTCCAATCTCAAGAAATGCCAACTATAAAAGAATACAAGGATAATAAGCAAACAAGCAAACACAATCAATTTATCTATGGTCTTGAAAATGGACTAGAATGGGCGAACGATGAATCATTTAGAAAACATGGCNTTCAAATCTTTTGTAAACCTTCAGATATTGTGCTTNCAATAAATGAAACTAAAAAATTAATTAATGAACAATTAGAGATCGACTCTACCTTCTACCAAAAGTACCAGGACGCNCCATTAGTTGGGCTAGCTCTGAAAAATGCTTATCTACAAAATTTTCCCTGTGACTGATAAACATTGATGCTCAATGATATTGAAATGAAAAATAAAGAGTTTTATAATCTAGAGTCAAAACAGCAATTTAATTGAAAAGGAGATAGGAAAATGGGTGAATTTAAATCTGCGGCTGAAAAACATCCAACGCCACAAGGAGACGACATAATCTTGCCAGACGGGAGTGTTGTTGGTTCGTGGAATGGAGACGATGTTAAGGACCTTCAAGTTGAAATCCTAAGAATTATGCAAGAGCAAAAAACTAGTGGCGCTGACCGAAATAACCTTCTAATAAAATTTGGTATCCCACACATAGAACAAACNCCAGAGCATCTTAGAAATTTNGTAGCATACTTTATTTGGGGTGTNGATAAGAAAGAGATGTGTCTTACACATAGAAGAGCTGATCATTTTGAAACAGTTGAAAAAATTAATGAAAAGTANGGCAGCGAAACTGCACAAGCAGCAGCTCAAAGATATCGCGAACCAAAATAATTTTGTGTAAACACANAGAAATGTGGCAGCAATTAGAATNCTNTGTGCTTCTAATATNGTCTATTATTTTGTTAAATAGTTTTTCCTAATCCAGCCCACTACATCAAAAATTATTTTGTTTGGGACAGTATGACCAAATTGACCAACTGATTCTTCGATACTAACATTAAGTTTTTTNAAAAATTGCATTGTTTTGTTGTGTGTTTCTATACTTATGACGTTATCTTGTGTNCCATGACCAATAAAAATTTTTTCATTTTCCGTAGCCATCTTATTTAAAAAAAATTGAGCACATGGCATATAACCAGACAATGAAATGCACCCGTCAATTGATGTATCTGGGTCACAAAGTACTGCCAAACCTAATGCTGCGCCCTGTGAAAAACCACCAACCAGCAAAGCTCTGTTATTAGAAGACTCTAANGAGCNATNANTTAATTTCTGGAATAATTCTCTTATTGAGATTATAGCTTTTGNCAATCCTTCATAATCTTCCTGCAACTCACCANCCTCATTTTTTTGTGGAAGTGGGTACCATGATCTTTTTTGATTTTCAATTGGTGCATTAGGAATAACTATAAAAACCTTTTCATCCAACTCTAGATGCAGTATTTTCATTAAAGGCTCAAATCCCCAATTATCNGCACCATAACCATGAAGCCAAATTATACAAACACATGCTTCATTAAAGTCACCAATAGTTAAACAATCATCAAATTTTATTTTCATTCTTAGCCTAGAAGGNGGTTGATAATATGATTATAATGAACTATATGTCATTCAGCCGCAATAAATCATCATCACAACAAAAACCTATTTTGNTGTTATTACTTGTTTTTGTTTTAGCTTCTTGTGGGAATAAAGGGCCACTGGTAACCCCNGAAGAACCTGCTGGAGATAGTCCAATTAACGAACAACCTGAAACACGTCAACTNTAATGGAATAAAATTGGANATTCTTAATTACAAAAAAAANATACTTTATTTTGATGGCATTAATCTTTTAGATATTGCAGATCAGCAACAAACTCCATTTTATCTTTATTCACAAAATAAAATAATATCCAATTTATCTGATTATCAAAGCAATTTGTCAGACGTTGATTCTCTGATTTGTTATTCAGTAAAAGCTAATTCATCTCTTTCAATACTATCTCTTCTGTCTCAAAACGATTGTGGATTTGATATTGTAGCTGGCGGTGAATTACACAAAGTTATTAAAGTTGGNGCTAACCCATCAAAGATTGTATTTTCAGGTGTAGGTAAAACCAGCGAAGAAATAAGACTTGGGATTGAGAAAGAAATTCTCTGTTTTAATATTGAATCACATTCAGAAATGGTGGAAATCAATAAAATTGCAGCACAAGTTGGTAAAAAAGCAAAAATTGCAATAAGAGTTAATCCCGCAATTGATGTAAAAACGCACCCCTACATTACGACAGGCATGAGTGAGAATAAGTTTGGAGTTTCACAGGATGAGGTTTTGGAACTCTATGTTCATGCAAGNGGCCTCAAAGATATTGAAATCAAAGGAATAGATTTTCACATAGGCTCACAGATTACTGAGGTGNCACCCTTTGAGGCTTCATTAGAAAAAGTCTCAGATATAATCATTGCTTTAAATAAGCAGAACATACAACTTGAACATATAGATATAGGCGGAGGACTTGGGATTAAGTATGAAAATGAGGAATTACCATCGAGGGGAGAATTTATTAAATCTATAAAAAAATATTTAAAACCTCTAGGTTTAAAAGTTATTTTAGAGCCTGGTCGCTCAATAGTTGGTGATGCTGGGATACTACTAACAAAAGTTCTATACATTAAGAAAACCCCAACAAAGAATTTTCTTATTGTTGATACCGGNATGAATGATTTTATTAGACCTCCTCTATACGGTGCATTTCATTCAATAAGGGAAGTTTCAAGAAAAGAAGNGCATAAAGAAATTTATGATGTTGTTGGCCCTGTATGTGAAAGTGCAGATTTTATTGGTAAAAGTAGAGAACTCTCAGTCCAAGAAGGAGATTTTCTTGTAATTGAGAATGCCGGAGCATATGGTTTCGCTTTGTCATCAAATTATAATTCAAGACCAAAAGTATCAGAACTGATGGTAATTAATGGCAAGGTTAAAGTCATAAGAAGAAGAGAATCTTTTGATCAACTGATTGAAAACGAAGATTTTGATGTTTAAAAGAATTCCAGAAAAGGAAATCATGGAAGGAGAACAAGCAACAGCATATTCCAATGCAGATTTTTCCGAACCACACAATCTTTTTGTTGAGCTAATTTCAAAGCTTTCAATGTCGCGGGAATGCTCAACTATACTTGACATAGGCATAGGAGATGCAGACATAGCCATACGTTTACTAAAGAGATTTCCAAAAGTACATATAACTGGATTTGATGGCTCACTAACAATGCTTAAGNATGCCGAGGATAAAATAAATAAGAATCAATTAGCTGGGAAAATAGATTGTCGCCATGGTTTTATAGGAGATGATCTAATAAATGACGAAAAATTTGATTTAGTGGTGTCCAACAGTGTTCTGCATCATATCAAACAAACACAATCATTTTGGCGCTTAATAAAAAAAGCAACAAAGGAAGGTGGAAAATTTTTTATAATGGACTTGTTAAGACCAAACTCAGTTGATGCAGCAGNAGCATTAGTTGAGCAATATGCCAGCGATGAATCCGCACAATTAAAGAAAGACTTTTATAATTCTTTACTAGCAGCATACAATTTAAATGAAATAGAGGAACAATTACAAGAAAACTCTATTCTTGATTTTAATATACAACAAATAACAGACCGACATTTTATTGTTTTTGGCTCTATGTTCGCATAATATATCTATATAGACGATGGCAATTAATTTTACAAAGATGAATAGTCAGGGCAATGACTTCATAGTCATTGATGTTGCCCACGAAATATTCATAGAGAATCAAGACAACATAAAGAAAATTTGTTCCATGGGTGAAGTTGGTTGTGACCAATTGTTATTAATAAATACAAGAGACTCTTCTAATGTTTCTTGCACAATATATAATCAAGATGGCTCAAATGCCTGTCAATGTGGTAATGGTTTGCGAGCTATCATGTTATATCTCAACAAAAAGTTTCAAATTGTTGAATCAACTATAAATGTTTGTGATGTTGACTATAGGGCACAAATTTTAGATAAAGATAAAATATCAGTAGAACTTGGCTCACCATCTTTTCCTGGACTGGCAGGAAAGGTACACAACACTGAAGACTCCTCAGTCACTTTAGAATATGCTATTGTGGATGTCGGCAATATACATTGCGTAGTAGCAACGCAACATAATGAGGCTCAGAGAGATACGATTATAAAAAAACTCTATTCTGTATGTGACGAATGGTTCGGAAAACCCAACGTAACTTTTATATTAAATGCAGAAGCTTTTAAAAAAGACCCAACCAAACATCTTAAAATAAAAGTAAAGGAAAGAGGAGCAGGATGGACTAAGTCCTGCGGCAGTGGTGCGGTTGCATCAGCAGCTTTCATGATTAGGTATGGTCTTTCAGATACTAAAGCAGGCAAACATTATCTAAAAGCAATGGAAAACATATGGACAAATTTACAACCTCCTATCAATGTAGAACAAGAAGGAGGTGTTCTGGAAGTATCTTGGAATCCAGGGCAAATGAATCTAATTGGGCCAGAACAATTGCCAAACCTTCAAACATCATTGAGGCTATTGGGGCCAAGTGAAATAGAATATGATGGTGTCTGGAATGGATAATATAAAAGAAGCAATACAAAAATTTTTGTCGTATATCAAAACAGAGAGAAGGTACACAAAAGATACTATTAAAAGTTACATGCTGGATTTAACCAAATTTGAAGAATATACAAATGGGTTGGAAATTTTTTCCATAAAAAAATTAGACACAAGCCTTATTCAAGATTACATTAAGCTGTT
>NZWU01000020.1 GCA_002701705.1 Gammaproteobacteria bacterium | reverse complement strand
TCTTAACAAGTATTGCCAATTTAAACTTGGACAATATTGGATTAGATGAAAGGCCGACCATCATCAAAAAATTAACTGAACTTGCTTCTAAGTCTAATATAGATGGTGTTGTGTGTTCCCCTTCAGATATCAAACTAATTAGAGAAATAGACAAAACATTATTATTTGTTACCCCTGGTATAAGATTAAATACAACAAAAGATGATCATAGTGAAGTATTCACACCACGTGATGCTATCAAATTAGGTTCAAATTATATTGTAATTGGAAGACCATTAACCGAAGCAAAGAACCCAATGCAAATATTGCATAATATCATTGATAAAATTGAACAAATAAGTTAACTCAATTAATTAAAGCAATGTAATCATCTTTATTGTTAAATTTTGCTCCATATATCTGAATTATTTTACCCGCACAATGGTTAGCAAATTTTGTTGCATTAATAAAATTATTTCCTTGGCAATATGAATGCATAAATGCAGCTAGAAACATATCGCCTGCGCCAGTAAAATCTTTCGTTTGCACTTCTTTTGTAGGTATTTTATGTTCTTCTGTTCCATCAAAACAAACTGAACCATTTTTGCCAAGTGTAATAACAAAGTTATTAGCAAAATTTTTTAGATATTCGAGAGCTTCATTAATAGAATCTGTCTGTGAGAAATTCTTTGCCTCTTGTTCATTGCAAAATAAAATATCTATTTTATTTTTAAGTAAATATAAAAAATTATCTCTAAAAATAGTAACTACACTAGGATCAGATAATGTAATAATTGTTTTAATATTTTCTTTTATGGCTTGTTCTAAAGAAAATTGGCAGACTTCCATATTCATTTTTGATGTCACTAAATAACCTTCAATTAANAGGTATTCAGAATTCTTTAGNNTCTCTAGGNTNATATCNTTTATGNNTAAATANTCNGACGATCCTAAGAAAGTATTCATTGTNCGTTCATGATCAGGTGTAATTAAAACAAGACACTCACCGCTTTTATGCTCATCAGACTTACCAACAAAAGTATGAACGCCAGAATCAATTAAACACTCAATAAAATTATTCCCTGTATCATCATTTGAAACCCTACCAGAGAAACATACTTTATCTCCAAATTGAGCCATACTATAAATTGAATTTGCTACTGAGCCTCCAGGTGAGATTTTTTCAGGAGGTCTTAGATTTTTAATTGAATTATGTCTTGCAAAATATTCTTCATATCCACTTAATGACATACATCCTTTTTCAAGTTTTAATTCTGCAAGTATATTGTCATTTACTTTATATTCATAATCTAATAATGAATTTCCAACACCATATATTTTATATTTATTCATAGTATAAGATTATAATTAAAAAACAATATTACCACTGATCGGACTCGAACCGATACTTTCTTGCGAAAAAGGGATTTTGAGTCCCTCGTGTCTACCAATTCCACCACAGTGGCAAAAAATAAATAATAAGTTTACTATAGATTAAGTTATTTGGTAAGTTTTTGGTTTAGTANGCACCCTTTTAATCGAGCACCTTTGTTTCGATGTATCCGTCTGGGCTTCTTATTTGTTATATTTTTTTTAAATGCCATTAATTATTTTTTTCTTTTGCATCCTGTGCTANTTTTGCCATTTCAGGAGTATAGGCCTCACCTTGCCACAACATATTATATACAATTTCCTCATTCCCATTTTCACAAACATCTATTACTTTCTGAAATAATGGCTGAAAAGATTCACTCTTATGAGAGTTTTCATGATCCTCATATGATTTCCAAAAGGTAATAATTAGCGCCTCTCTGTCTTTATACTCACTNTCCAAAGCCTGCCCAACAGTACTNCCCTCATTAGATATTTGGCCAGAATTAAGCACTACCATGCCACCAAGAAANCCTGTATCAGAGTGATATGTTTTAACNTTTTCACACATTAAAGCAACTCTCTCTTGTAAATCATCAAGNGTAAATTGNTTTTTTAGAATAACCCGATTAATTGTGACAATTCCGTCATAAGGGAAATTTTGTATCAAAGCCATAAAATATTAATATCAAATTTCTTTTTGAATTGCAAACTTTGTATTTTATAATTTTTAATTAATGGACACTGCATCAATATCCAAGTTTGATTACCATCTCCCGATAGAACAAATCGCAAACAAACCCCTACCTAGAAGAGATTATTCAAAACTCATGTATTTAGATACCACTTCCTCCAATCTAAGGAATAGTACATTTTCTGACATAATTGATTTTGTTCAAAAAGGGGATTTGCTGGTACTAAATGATACAAAAGTAATTCCGGGAAGAATTTCTTTAAAAAAAGAGACAGGAGGAGCCGTTGAAATACTTTTCCANAGACCCATTTCAAAAAATATTTTTGAAGCTATATTTTCTTCATCAAGGCCCTTAAAAATAAATTCAAAACTTTTTTATAAAAATAAAAATTTTTTTANAGTTCTATCTACAAGAGAAAACTATGTAACTTTAGTCGAGGAATCAAATAANTCAATAATGGATATTCTAAAAAAAATAGGAATTATTCCTCTTCCCAAATATATAAAAAGGCCAGTTACTGATCAAGATAAAAGAAGATATCAGACTGTCTATGCATCTAAACATGGATCTGTTGCTNCTCCTACAGCTGGACTACATTTTACAAAAAAAACTATAAATAAATTAATAGATAAAGGAGTAAAAATAAATTACCTTACTTTACATGTGACATATAATACATTTAGACCCATCGATAATGATGATTANAATAAACATAAAATAGGAAAAGAATTTTTTATGGTAAATAAGCTGCTCTTTGATAATATTAAAAATGCGAAATTAAAAAATAAAAAAGTTATTGCTGTAGGAACCACTGTGGCCCGAACCTTAGAACATTGTTTTTCTAAAAATATAACTACTGATTTCCAAGGTTATACAGATTTATTTATTAAACCGGGTTATGATTTCAAAATCATAGATTCATTATTAACTAACTTCCATCTCCCTAAGTCAAGTTTGTTGTTATTAGTATGTGCATTTGCTGGAAAGGATAAAATATTAAAAGCATATAAGTATGCAGTTGCTAATAATTATAGATTTTATAGTTATGGTGATTGTATGTTTATTAATAAATCATGATTAATTTTAAAATAGATCATCAGATAGGAAATGCTCGTTGTGGCACACTTAAACTTAAAAATGGAATTGTAGAGACTCCAACTTTTATGACAATCGGTACCTATGGCGCAGTTAAATCATTATCAAATGTTGAGATACTTGATTCTGGCGCACAAATTATTCTTTGTAATGCATTTCATTTAATGTTGAGACCAGGTATAGATGTTATCTCAAAGAATCATGGATTACATAAATTTATGAATTGGGATAAACCAATTTTAACAGATTCAGGAGGATATCAAGTTTTTAGTTTATCAAAGATATCAAAAATTAAAAAAGATGGGGTTGAATTCCAGTCGCCAATTAATGGGGATAATATTTTCTTAACACCACAAAGATCTATAGAAACACAAATTATCCTAGGTAGTGATATCATGATGTCTTTTGATGACTGCACCCCCTACCCATCATCAAGAGATGACACCTTGATATCTATGGAAAGGTCTCTGTATTGGTCAGAATTGTCAAAGCAAGCTAATGATACTAACATACCTATGTTTGGTATAGTCCAAGGAGGAATGTTTATGGATTTGCGTGAACTTTCCTTGAAATCACTTAAAGAATATAGTTTTGATGGTTATGCTATAGGAGGTTTGTCTGTTGGTGAGTCACCCAAACAGCGTAATGAGATTGTTCAATATTTGACTCCACAATTACCAAATGATAAACCACGGTATTTGATGGGAGTTGGAAAACCTCTAGATATTGCGTACGCAGTTAATAATGGAGTAGATATGTTTGATTGTGTTATACCAACAAGGAATGCTCGGAATGGGCATCTATTCACTAATAAAGGCATAATTAGGATAAGAAATAATAAATACATCACTGACACCAATCCAATTGAACAATTCTGTAAATGCTTTACTTGTAAAAACTACAGCAAATCATATATAAGGCATTTAGATAGATGCAATGACATATTAGCTGCAAGACTTATGACAATACATAATGTATACTTCTATCAGGAATTTATGAGGAAAATTAGAGTAGCTATTGCTGAGAGAAGGCTTGGTAAATATATAGAGGAATTAGAAAATATTTATCTCAGCCAGGGTGAACAGAATGGGAATTATTGATACAGTTTTTGCGGCAACACCTACATCACAAGAACCTTCTGCAATTGGTTTTTTATTACCTATTTTTATTTTGGTATTGATGTATTTTATTCTGATAAGGCCCCAATCAAAAAAACTCAAAGAACACAAAGAGATGATAACCACGCTAAAAATAGGTGATGAAGTATCTACATCTGGCGGCATTTATGGAAAAATCCTCAAAGTTGGCGAATCTTATGTTTTATTGAAAATAAGTGACAATGTTGAATTTAAATTACAAAAAAATGCAGTCGGGAAAATATTACCAAAAAATTCTTTGGAGAATATAAAATAATATGGGAGTTTATC
Source organism: Gammaproteobacteria bacterium (assembly GCA_002701705.1). Lineage (GTDB taxonomy): Bacteria > Pseudomonadota > Gammaproteobacteria. The sequence continues at coordinate 16,909 of NZWU01000020.1, read as the reverse complement.
CTGTTTGGAAATATTTTTTAGTTGTCTTTGTTTTACTTTTTTCATTTATCTATTCACTTCCCAATATCTATGAATCGTATCCATCGATTGAAGTTAAAACACATGATGAACCTTTAACAAAGGAACAAATAACTAGATTCACAAACTCACTTAAAAATAATGGCATTCCTATTCTTGAGATTAAAGAGGTTAACGATAAAGCACATTATGTGTTTGATAACATTGATAGCCAACTTAAAGCATATGATAATTTAAACCAATTAAATGATAAAATAAACATCACTCTAAGTACTTTTTCTTCAGTGCCAGAATGGCTTGAGTCACTAGCAGCTTATCCAATGTTCCTTGGTTTAGATTTAAAAGGAGGGGTCCATTTCTTATTGCAAGTCGATAATGACAATATCATGAAGAATATTATTAGAGAGACTGAATTGGATATTAAAAAACATCTCATCATAAATAAGTTTAGGTACAATTTTATCCATCAAGGAAAAGAAGCAGTGATGGTCGAATTTGATAATCAAAGACCAGTGTCTAAGGTAGTAGATAGCATTACGCAAGAATTTCCNGATGTAATTGTCAATAAAGAGGTTCTTGATGGTGTAACAACATTAAATATAGCACCTACATCAACTGCAATTGACCTTGATATAAAAAGTGCTNTAGTAAAAAANTTATCAATCCTACGAACCAGNGTCGATGAATTAGGTGTTGCTCAGCCTGTNTTGCAACAGCAAGGGAAGGATAGAATAATTATTCAACTGCCTGGCCTTCATGATTCTACTCGAGCTAAAGCTATTTTGGGATCAACAGCTACCCTTGAGTTTAGNCTTACTAAAGGTACAACACAAGACTGGATAGACTCCCAAGTTTCAGGTAAATCAAAAATAAGTTCAGCTGTTCTTTACAAACAAAGAAACGGTTCACCCACTTTACTTAGTAGAAAAATAATAGTATCNGGAAAAGACATTAGAGATGCAAATACTGGATTTGATGCAGTATCTAATAGCCCTTCAGTTTTTGTTCGTCTTGGNGATTATGGGGCATCAAGAATGTTAGAAGTTACATCAAAAAATGTTGGGAATAAGATGGCCGTCATATTTGTCGAACAAACCAAAAGTGAAGTAATAAATATAGCCACAATACGTGAAGCTTTCAGTAAAAATTTTCAGATTACTGGTCTTGATTTAGATGAAGCACAAGACTTAACTATTTTATTGAGATCAGGGTCGTTAAGCGCCCCAATGAGTATTATTGAAGAAAGAACTGTAGGCCCTAGTCTAGGTAAATATAATATTATTGCCGGACAAAACTCTATGTATATTGGATTATTTTTAGTTGGTCTCTTCATGTTTATCTACTACAGATTGTTTGGGTTAGTTGCAAATATAGCATTAGCAGCTAATATCATAATTATTGTTGCTGTCCTTTCATTATTTCAGGCCACCTTGACTTTATCAGGGATTGCAGGGATAGTTTTGACGGTTGGAATGGCAGTTGATTCAAATGTTCTGATATTTGAGAGGATAAGAGAAGAATTACATAATGGTAATTCACCCAATGCAAGTATATTTTCGGGTTATAAAAANGCATTTTCAACTATTGCTGATGCNAATATCACAACATTAATAGCTGCAATTGCATTATTAACAATTGGAACTGGGGCTGTAAAAGGATTTGCAATAACTTTAGTCATTGGAATACTATCATCTATGTTTACTTCTATAGTTGGAACTAGAGCTGTTATAAGTTTGATTTATGAAAATAAAAACACTGAAAAAATATCAATCTAATGTTTTCAATCATTAAAAAAAATAGTAATTTTGATTTTCTTGGTTTCAGGAANATTACAATGTTTTTTTCNGCTCTATTAATTATTCTGAGNATTGCTAGTTTTATCACTAAAGGTTTAAATTGGGGAATTGATTTTTCTAATGGGTATATAGCGCAACTTCAATATGACAAAGATGTTAATATTTCTCAACTGAAACTTGATTTAAAAAATAATGGCGTNCATGATTCTGTCATCCAATACTATGGAACTAATAAAGAAGTTATAATCAAACTTAAAGAAAATCCTAAATTTAATCAGGTTTCTATCAATGATTTTTTAATAAAATCATTATCCAACGATAAAGAATTCAAAATTTTAAGATTGGAGTATGTTGGGGCTCAGGTTGGTTCAGAATTGAGAGAAAAAGGAGAATGGGCAATGTTGGTAGCCTTATTAAGCATTCTTGTATACATTGGACTTAGATTTGAATTTTTATATGGCATTGGAGCAATTTTTGCTCTTTTACATGATGTAATTTTAACACTAGGTTTTTTTTCCATTACTCAACTCCAATTTGATTTAAGTGTCTTATCAGCAATATTAGCTGTTATTGGATATTCACTTAACGATACTATCGTTGTATTTGATCGGATACGTGAAAATATGAGGTTGGTGAGAAAAAATGACTTCTTAGAAGTTTTAAATATTTCAGTTAATCAAACATTATCACGTACAATCATTACATCTTTAACAACTTTATTTGTATTATTTTCATTATTATTAGCCGGTGGAATTGCAGTTAAGTTTTTTGCTGTTGCAATGATAGTAGGTGTGCTAGTAGGTACATACTCATCAATTTTTATTGCTAGTACGAGCTTNTATTTCTTAGGGGTGAGCTCTAGTCATCAATAAACAAATTTTAATTTACTTGCGTATATCTTTATTAATTAATGTTTGAAAATATAAATATAATTTTATTGGAAACCTCACATCCAGGCAATATAGGAGCTACAGCAAGAGCAATGAAAGTTATGGGTTTGAACAAACTTTCTCTTGTAGATCCAAAAAAATTTCCTTCCGATGATTCATTTGCTTTAGCAGTTGGTTGTAAAGATGTACTTAGAAAAGCAAAAATATTTAAAAATTTATCAGATTCATTAGAAGAATCAGAAATAAATATTGGTTTCAGTTCTCGAAAGAGAAGAGCTAAGGTACCTAAATTAACCATTGATCAGTGTGTAGATTTAATTAATATGAATCCAAAAAAAAAGATATCCATACTTTTTGGGAATGAACAATCTGGCCTATCAAATAAAGAGTTATTAATATGCGACTATATAGTCACAATACCAACATTTAAGGAATATAGATCATTGAATTTATCTGCTGCTGTCCAAATATTTGTNTATGAANTATTTAAGAGGTCCTTTAGGCCTATCAAAGAATCCTCTAAATCTTCTAAGCTTGCTACTACGAAGGAAAAAAATTATTTTTTTAAAGAATTTATTAATCTAATTACTGAAACAAATTTTATTGCGAAGAAAAATGCACAATCTTTAACCCAAAAAATCCACATAATTTTCAATAAAGCTGCACTTGATAAAGATGAAATTAATATCCTGCTAGGAATAATTACATCCATAAATAGAAAGATAAAAAAATAATTGATTAAATTACTCAGGTATAAGATAATTGTCTTGAGGTACTTATGAAGCTCACAACTAAAGGGAGATACGCTATAATAGCCATGGTTGATATTGCGCTACGCAGCAATAATACCCCTGTATCACTAAGTGAAATAGCAAAAAGGCAGGAAATTTCGTTGTCTTATTTAGAACAGCTATTTTCGAAATTAAAATCCGGTTCGTTNGTNAAAAGTATCCGNGGGCCAGGCGGTGGTTATNTATTAGATAGNGATCCATCANAGATTACTTTTTTTGAGATTATAACTTCAGTTGATGAAAACATGGACCAAACACAATGTGGNGGTGCAATGAATTGTAATAATGCTAAACCATGTTTAACTCATTATGTATGGAGTGAATTAACAGACAAAATCCAGAATTATATGAAAGGGATATCCTTAGGTGATGTAATTAATAGGAGTGATGTAAAAAATATTATTAATAAAAGAAAGGAACATGAATATGGCAACAAACTTACATGAGAAGAAAAGTATTTTAAATATTCCAATTTATCTTGATTATTCTGCAACTACGCCAGTAGACCCACGTGTTGCAAAAAAAATGTCAGAATGTTTAACAATGGAAGGAGTATTTGGAAACCCAGCTTCTCGTTCACACACATTTGGCTGGGAAAGTGAAAAACTTGTTGAACAAGCAAGAAAAAATGTTGCTTCATTACTTAATGCAGATCATAGAGAGATAGTTTGGACAAGTGGTGCGACAGAATCAAACAATTTAGCAATAAAAGGTGCAGCCCATTTCTATAAAGATAAAGGAAACCACCTTATTACACTATCAACTGAACATAAAGCTGTGCTTGATACGATGAGAAATCTTGAAACTGAAGGATTTGAAGTAACCTACCTAGATCCAGAAAAGGATGGACTCCTAGATCATAAAAAATTAATTAAAGCAATTAAACCAACAACAGCATTAATTTCTATAATGCATGTCAATAATGAAATTGGAGTTATTCAAAACGTGGAAGAAATAGGAAAAATTTGTAGAGAAAAGAATATTATTTTTCATGTAGACGCAGCACAAAGTCCAGGTAAAGTTGAAATTGATGTCAACAAGTTCAATGTAGACTTAATGTCTCTTTCAGCACATAAAGTTTATGGGCCAAAAGGTATTGGAGCTCTTTATGTACGAAGAAAACCTAGAATAAGGCTTGAAGCACAAATACACGGAGGTGGACATGAGAGAGGGTTTAGATCAGGAACACTAGCAACCCATCAAATCGTTGGTATGGGTGAAGCTTTTAGAATTGCAAAAGAAGAAATGACTGAAGATAATAAACGAATTTTAGGGTTAAGAAATAAACTTTGGGATGGAATCAAAGATATGGAAGAAATATATCTTAATGGTGATTTAGATCAGCGCATACCTGGTAATTTAAATGTAAGTTTTAATTTTATTGAAGGTGAGAGTTTGATGATGGCGATGAAAGATGTAGCTGTGTCATCAGGTTCGGCATGTACATCTTCAAGCTTGGAACCAAGTTATGTTTTAAGAGCTCTTGGAAGAGATGATGAATTGGCGCATAGCTCGATAAGAATGACTATTGGAAAATATACAACTGGCGAAGATATAGAGTCTGTTCTAAAGATAATTAAGGCCAATGTAAAGAAATTAAGAGATTTGTCTCCATTGTGGGATATGTATAAAGAAGGTATTGATTTAAAAACAGTAAAATGGTCAAGTCATTAATAACATGTCAATAACAATCACCAAAACAGCAGCAGAACATGCACAAAAACATATTACCAGTCGTGGTAAGGGGATTGGACTTAGATTGGGCGTTAAAACTACAGGCTGTTCAGGCCTTGCTTATATTATTGAATTTGCAGACAAAATTGAAAACGATGACAAAGTATTTGAAGACAATGGAATTAAATTAATTATCAACCCAAAAAGCTATGTATATCTTAAAGGAACTCAGCTAGATTTTTCTAAAGAAGGCATCAATGAAGGTTTTAAATTTAAAAATCCTAATGTCAAAGACACCTGTGGATGTGGTGAAAGTTTCAATGTTTAATGGATATACTAAAAAAGAATTACTTTGATTTATTTGGGATAGAAGAAGGGATAGATATTAACATATCTTCTTTGGACAAAAAATATAACCATTTACAACAACAATTTCACCCAGATAAATATGCAAATTCATCTAGTCATGAAAAAAGGTTAGCATTGCAGATATCGTCATATGTCAATGATGCCTACATAACATTAGGCGACTTAGTTAAAAGGATTGAATACATTCTAAAAATTAATAACTTTAATAAAGATGAATCAGAAACAATTAAGGATTCTGATTTTTTATTAGAGCAAATTCAATACAATGAATTTGTTGATAACCTCCAAAGCAAAGACCAAGAAGAAATAAGATCTTATAAAAATGACATAAGTAAAAAAATACATTCAGCTGTAGAAATTACCAAGCAATCTTATAAAGACAATGATTTTGCAAACTTATGGAATCATTTGTCTAAATTAAGGTTTTATATTAAACACGTCAATGAACTTACTAATCTAGAGAACAACTAATGAGTTTACTTCAAATATCAGACCCGAAACAAACTAAAGATAAATTAAAAAAGTTTGTTGTTGGCATAGATTTAGGGACGACTAATTCTTTGATAGCTATGAGAAATACTACAACAAAGTTTTACATTGAAAATAAATCTACGATGATACCTTCAATTGTTAATTTCCATCCAGATGGAAGAATAATCATCGGTAAATCCAGCATATCTGATGCTTTTCTAGGCAATGATGCTGGAGAANTTTCAATCGGAGAAAATGAAAATTTTTCAGTAGCATCTATAAAAAGATTAATAGGNCTTACCTGCAGTGAGCTTAAGGGAAATAATGAAAACTTTCCATTTGAAATTGATATGTCTAATGAAAAATTACCTATGGTTAAAATTGGAAAAAATAAGTTTAGCCCAATTGAAATTTCTGCCTTAATACTTAAGCATCTCAGAGAGATTGCAGAAAAACAAGAGAATAAACTTATACAGGGAGCAGTTATTACAGTGCCCGCATATTTTAATGATGTCCAGAGACAAGCAACTAAAAAAGCTGCAGAAATAGCAGGACTCAATGTTTTTCGTTTACTAAATGAACCAACCGCTGCTGCAATAGCATATGGTTTGGAAACAAATGAAACTGGNAATTATGTTATTTATGATTTAGGAGGGGGTACTTTTGACGTATCAATTTTAAACCTTGATAAGGGTGTATTTAAAGTTCTTTCAACAGATGGCAATACATCTCTTGGTGGTGATGACTTTGATAATTTATTAGCAGATTGGTTAAGAAAAAATTATAAGAATCTACAAAACCTTGATTATTATTTATTAAAACAAATAGCATGTTCATTAAAAGAAAAATTATCTAAAAATAAGACAGCATCAGTCTCATTTNGAGATGTTAACATATCTATCGATGAACAGACTTTCAATAGCCTAATAAAAAAATTAGTNAATGGTACAATTGAAACNACTAAGAAAGCAATTAAAAGATCTGGCTTAATGCCAAATGAAATCAAAAATATGATTCTTGTTGGTGGATCAACTAGGATTCCTTTAATAAAAAGATTACTTCAAGAGAGTTTTGATTCTGATATATTAAACAACATTGATCCTGACCACGTTGTAGCTGAAGGNGCATCAATACAAGCTAGTGTATTAGCAGGCAATAATAAAGAGGATATTTTATTGCTGGATGTACTTCCTCTATCTCTTGGTATTGAAACATATGGTGGTCTATCAGAAAAAATAATACCNAGGAANACACCTATACCTATATCTGCTACTAAGACTTTTACTACATTTAAGGATGGCCAGACAAAACTATTAATTCATGTAATCCAAGGCGAAAGAGAGCTTGTAAGTGATTGTAAATCATTATCAAATTTTACACTCTTAGACATCCCACCAATGGTGGCAGGTGCAGCAAGAATAAAGGTGCAATTCCAAATAGATGTTGATGGGTTATTATCAGTTTCTGCAGAAGAAGAAAGTTCAGGTAGTAGTGCAAGAATTGAAGTTAAACCCTCATATGGAATCAGTGAGGATGAAATCTCACGAATGATTGAAGAGTCTAATCAATCAGCTGAAATTGATATGAACGTAAGAAAACTAAATGAAAGTAAAGTTGAGGCTGAACGAGTAATATATGCAATAACAGAAGCATTAAAAAAAGATGGAAAAGAATTATTAGATAAAAAAGAGCTTAATAATATAAATTTACCTTTAGAAAAATTAAAAAATAAAATTAAAGGCAATAATCCAGATGAAATATTATTAGCAATTAAAACTTTAGAAAAAGAGTCTGAATTTTATGTAGAGCGAAGGATGAACAGAAGCATAAAGTCATTGATTACAGGCAAAGGCATTGATGATATAATTTAATTCGATGCCTAAAATAACATTTTTACCCCATAAAGATTTTTGCCCAGATGGCGCAACTATTGATGCACCACAAGGGATAAGTATCTGTAGGGCAGCACTTGATAATGGAATTATGTTGGAGCATGCATGTGAATTATCGTGTGCCTGCACCACATGCCATGTTTATGTAAAAGAAGGTTATGATTCTCTTGAGCCACCGACTGATGATGAAGATGATTATCTCGATAAAGCTTGGGGTCTTAGCGCGAAATCAAGATTGAGCTGTCAGGCAATTATTAATAATAAAGATTTGATTGTTGAAATACCAAAATATACAATTAATCAGGTATCAGAGAGTGGCTAATATGAGTTTGAAATGGACAGATAGTTTAGAAATAGCACTTGCACTTGATGATAAATATCCAGACATTGATCCACTAAGCATAAGATTTACTGATTTACATAAATGGATATGTGAGTTAGATGAATTTGATGATGAGCCAGATAAATCAAATGAAAAAATATTAGAAGCTATACAAATGGCTTGGATAGGGGAAAAGTGAATGTCGACACAACAGACATTATCAATAATAAAACCTGATGCCGTAGAAAGGAACCTTATTGGATCAATAATTAGTTTAATTGAGAAAAATGGGTTGAAAATTATAGAAGCAAGAATGTTGCAGTTATCCAAAGAAGATGCTGAAAACTTTTATTTAATTCATAAAGATAAACCATTTTTTAGTTCACTGATAAACTACATGACTTCAAATAAGATATTGGTTCTTAAAATTGAAGGTGAAAATGCTATTGATGAATATAGAAAGCTTATGGGGTCAACTGATCCCAGCAATGCTGATTCAGGCACTATCAGGAAACTTTTTGCTGAAAGCATAGAAAGGAATTCAGTCCATGGTTCTGATACCATAGAAAATGCCAACATAGAAATTAAATTTTTTTTTAGATGATTTTGCAAATATATCCAACATTATGACTAAGGACACAACTAAAATAATTAGAGGCTTTAAAGATATTTATAATGATTTAGAAATTAAATTATTAGTAGATTTTGAAACTATAATTTCTAATATTTCAAAACAATATGGTATCAATGAGTTAAGACCTCCTATTTTGGAAAGAACAGAACTTTTTGAAAGGTCAATTGGTGCAGATACAGAAATTGTGAATAAAGAAATGTATAGTTTTGAAGACAAAAATAGTGAATCTATTAGTTTAAGACCAGAAGGAACAGTTACATGCGTTAGGTGTGTTATCGAAAATAATCTAATTTATGATAGAGGAATAAAGAGAAAAAAGTACTGGTATTATGGCCCAATGTTTCGGAGGGAAAGGCCACAGAAAGGTAGATTCAGACAATTTAATCAATTTGGTATTGAATATTTTGGGTTTGATGATATCAACAGTGATTTAGAAGTTATAATGTTTGGAAATCGATTATTCAAAAAAGAATTGGGAATTAAGGATGCAACACTGCATATTAATTCAATTGGTAATACAGAGGACAGAAAAAAATATGGAGATACTATCAAATCATTCTTGAAAAAACACACCAAGATATTAACCGAAGACCAAAAAAAGACTTTAAATAGAAATCCTATTCGCCTCTTAGATGCTAAATCAGAAACCCTTAGAGAAATATTGTATGAACTGCCAAACTTAATAGATATGTTATCTATTAAATCTAGAAAACGTGTTGACGATTTATTGGAAAGATTAAATCAGTCTAATATTGAATACATTCTGGACAATTCAATAGTTAGGGGACTAGATTATTACAATGACACCGTTTTTGAGTGGAAGCATAAATCCTTAGGAAGTCAAGATGCAATCTGTGCAGGAGGGAGATATGATGGTTTGGTCAATAAAATTGGGAAAATAGATGTTCCTGCCGTTGGATTTGCTGTTGGGGTAGAAAGAGTTTTACTCGTATTGAGAGAATCTTATAAAAATACTAAGGAAAATAATATTGTTGTGATCTTAAACTATGCCAAAAAAGATAGTGTTAAATGCCTTATGAAGATAGAGAAATTGCGTGACCAATTTAATAAAATTGTTTTCTATTCAACTAACTCTTCATCAACTTTAGACAAACAATACAAACAAGCAGAAAAAATTAACCCAAATTATATATTGTACTTTGGAGATGAAGAAATTCAGTCAGATAAATATACAATTAAAACTCTTAAAGATGGTATTAAGCATGAACAAATATCTGAGAGTGAACTAATTGAAATTTTGAAAAGAATTAATAAATGAGCAATCAATATACCGAAGAAGAAGAAAAATTTTTATCTTGGTTTAAGGATAATTTAAAGAGCATGCTTGTAGGTTTGTTTGCTGGGATAATTTTGATACTTTCTTATAAATATTACATTAATTACAAAGAAGATATCACATCAAACCTCTCATATGAATATGAGCAAGCGGTTAATAAATATAATAATGGAGATAATGAATATTTGTTACAAAAAGATCAAGAGTTCTCAAATCAATATCCCTCAAATATTTATACAAATCTAATAAACCTTTATTCAGTAAAAATTTTTGTAGATAATGAAGATATTGATAGAGCATTTGATAAACTAGATTTCGTTATTATAAATACCTCCTCACTGCATATAAAGAATATAGCTGAGATTCGCAAAATAAGACTTATGATTTCACAAAATCAGTTAGATTCTGCATTAACACTAATTAAAAAAATTGACCCAGAAGGAAAAAATTATATCCTAGTCGAACTCTTGGGCGATATATACTATAAAAATGGTGAAATACAACTTGCAAAAGAAACCTATAATGATGTTTTAAAATTTANCTTGACACCAAATAAATTAAAAATAATAGAAAATAAAATTAATACAATACAATGACAAATTTAAAAAAAATTATCTTCTTTTTGTTTTTCTTGTCATTATCAAGTTGTGCTTATTATGAAAAGATTTTTATACAAAACCAATATGTTTTTAGTCCAAAGGTTGTACCTTCATCTGACGCTTTAATCACTGATGTATGGTCTGTTGATACCGGCGATGGAAGAAGTTCNAAAAGCACAGTATTACAGCCTTCTTTTGATGAAGATAAAAATATCTATACGATAGACTCAGATGGGTTAATTGTATCTATTAATTCTCAAACTGGTAATAAGAACTGGTCTCAAAACCTAAATCTTGATATTACATCAGGTATTACTTCGTATAGAAATATAATCTTTTTTGGCACTTCTCGCGGAATACTATATGCTTTTAACATTGAAAATCTAAAAGACAGTGATGATTATTTAGGAATAAATAATATNCCATTTATTTCTGACAGTTTACCTGTAACACCAAAATGGCATCACCAACTTAAAAGTGAAGCTATAGCTCCTGTTGTAGGCTCATATAAAAATATCTTNGTCAAAACTAGTGATGGAAATATGCTTTCAGTAGATATCGATGAAGGTACTCTTGATTGGAAAAACATTGGTAGAAATATTCCATTATCTATAAGGGGTTCAGGATCTGCTGCAGTTGACTATGAAAATATTTATCTTGCTAGAGATGATGGAACCCTTGTCTCGTTATTGCAGGAATCAGGTAAATTAAATTGGTATGTTTCTATTTCTGCAAAATCTGGAAGAAATGAACTTGAATCTCTTAGAGATGTTGAGATGTCTCCATATGTTGATTCAGGAATTATATATGTTGGNTCATTCCAAGGTAATTTAATCGCAGTAGATTCGATTTCAGGATCTTTATTATGGTCATCCCCTATATCTATAGTTACTGATATTGATGTTGATAATGAAAACGTTTTTGCATCGTCAGCTGATGGAAATTTATATGCCTTAGATAAATACAATGGAGAGATTGTATGGAAAACTCAATTAACAGAAAGAATGGGATTATTACAACCAATAATAATTGAAGACACAGTTNTTGTCATGAATGAAAGTGGATACGCTTCAGTTATAAATAAAAAAAATGGGGATATATTAAAGTATGAAAAAATAACTGGAGAAATTGACTATCAAATAAAAGTATTAAAAGCCAACAAAAATTTTTTTATATTAGAAAAAAGTGGTAGACTGACTGCGTTTAGTATTGGTAAACGCAATTATGAAGACTCAGGTTTCTTTAGTTGGTAGGACTAATGTAGGAAAATCCCTGCTTTTCAATAAACTTGTTAAAGCAAGAAAATCACTAGTTGTTGACCATCATGGTAGCACTCGTGATACAAATCAAGGGATATCAACATTCAATGGAAAATCTATTGTAGTCGAGGACACAGGNGGATTTCCAGAAACAAAAGCAACATCTAATGTTCAAATTGAATCTAAAATCATCCAATCCATCAATGAAAGTAATCTTATATTGTTTATGACATCTTGTAATGAAGGATTAACCCCAAAAGACATAGAGATATCAAAAATAATAAGAAAGCTCAATAAGAGANCTCTACTATTAATCAATAAATGTGATCTAACTTCAAAAATAGATAATATAAACACATTTTATCAGCTTGGATATAAAGATATTTTCATCATCTCAGCAAAATCAAATCTTGGAATACTAAAATTACAAGAAAAAATATTTGAGTTGGTAACAGAAAGNAAGGTTATTGANAGTAAAAAAAATTTAAGAGTCTCATTTATTGGGAAACCAAATGTTGGTAAATCTACTTTAATCAATGCGGTTATAAAGGAAGAAAGAATGATTACATCTGAAAATGCTGGCACAACTCTAGATGCTGTTGAAATTAAATTTAAAATTAGAAAGAATATATACTCATTATATGATACCGCGGGATTATTAAGAAAATCAAAAACTATAAGTAAAATTCANAAATTTAGTATTACACAAACTTTGAATACTATTAAAGACACTGATCTTTGCTTATTGATTTTGAATGCAGAAGATGGGATTAATAAACAAGACAAAATTATTTTAAACCTTATTAAGAGGCATAATAAAGCATTCTTCATCATTGTAAACAAGATTGATAAAATTTCTCAAATTGATATGAAAAAATTAAAAAGAGATATTAGATATTTTTCAAATATAGCAAATAAAGCACATTGTATTTTTGTATCTGCTGCAATGAAAAAGAACATTAATAAAATTTCGTCTATGATTATTTCAGTCTCTAATATGCTCTATATAAGATATAAACCATCAAGGTTAACTCAGATACTCAATGAAGCGACTTCAAAACATGAGCCACCAATTTATAACAAGAAAAGGCCTAAATTGAAATTTGCACAACAGAGTAAATTTAAAGATCTTATCATTCATATCTATGGAAATGGGATAAAAAATTTATCCCCATCTTACCAAAAGTATTTATCTAACTATTTTTTAGAAGAATTGAACTTATTGGGAATACCCTTGGAATTAAAATTTACACAAAAAAAAGAACCCATTTAGATAATGGGTTCTATTTTATTTGTCAAAAATACTACTCAGCAGTTTTTGGACTGATCATATTTTTAACTTCTGAAATTTTATTAGCAGGAAATCCCCCTGTTTCAGCATGGTCTTTAATGAGTTGTTCATTATCAGCATTGTAAACGCAATAAACTTTATCGCCTGTTACATAACTATGAACCCATTCAATTCCTGTTCCCATGTCTTTCAATATTCCGCAAGACTTTTTTGAGATACCTTTAAGGTCATCTGCACCAAGATCTCCAGCGCCGGGAATTTCTCGTTCTATTACATATTGTGGCATTTTATACCCCTCCAAAATTTAATAACAACTGTATTCTCCTATTTATTCATATAACCTTCAAGCAAAATTTGTATCTAGTTGTTTTTATTTATTGTAAGAAAAACCATTGGGTCAATATAATTTTGATTTAATGTAAGCGACCAATGGACATGTGGTCCAGTTGATCTACCGCTAACTCCAATCTTCCCAATTACATCACCTTTATTAACATATGTTCCTTTTTTAACAGTTATTTCATTCAAGTGGATGAAAATACTCAATAATCCTTTGCCATGGTCTATGTATACAAATTTACCATTATAAAAAAAATCACCTGTCAAAATTATTCGCCCTGATGATGGAGCAAAAATAGGGTCATTTATATTTCCAGCAATATCAATACCATTGTGATAACGGCCTTTTTGGCCATTATAATAGCGTTCAGTCCCAAATATTCCAGTGGTAATCCCTTTTACAGGATAAATAAAATTCATATCAGGATCATTTGAGGACCAAGTATCTCTATAAGATGAAATAATATCTCTCTCTTTTATAATCCTTGCAATATTTTTATCAGATGGTTTAGTATATTTTTTTGACACAGTAATATGCTGTTTTTTGAAAACTCTTTCTTTCACAATAAAGCTAATTTTTTTATCTGATTTTAGACTGGAAATATTAATTGATTGTGGTCCACCAGCAATACCATATGGGATTCCATACACTAGATAAAATTTGTCATTTTTTCTTATTGTTAATATTTTTTTATTATTTGAGATAATGCCATGAATATATTGATTCTTAGATACTTCATGCAACAATATTCCACCAGGGACATTTAAAAATTCACTTTTGAAGATTGTGGAAGCAGCATTAACTATAGGCAATATTAATACTGCTAAAAATACTATTTTTTTTAGATATTTTTTATACATTGGAAATTAATCTATTAGAGTCCTTCCAACCATTTTTTATAAATTTGGTAGTTACGGTCGTAATTATCCCACCCCTAACTTTCCAATAACCTATCACACACATATATCGAGGTTTTATCAAACCAGATAAATCCTTTAGTATGGTATTTGTAACGTCTTCATGAAAAGCCCCTTCATTCCGAAAGGAGCCCATGTATAGTTTTAATGACTTCAATTCTACACATAATTTATTAGGAATATAATCTATGGCAAATTCTGCAAAATCAGGTTGTGATGTCAGAGGGCATAGACAGGTAAATTCAGGCACTTTCATATCGATAAGATAATCTTCCTTTATCTGTGGATTATCAAAAGTGTCAAGTAGTTTTTTTCTTGATGTCATTTATGGATATCTCCTGATGGTAGTATTATAGCAAAGAAAATATTATAATTTAATGTAGGTATCATGCGTCTTACAAAAATAAAATTAGCTGGCTTTAAGACTTTCGTAGATCCAACAATATTGACCTTTCCAAGCAACCTGACCGGTGTAATCGGACCAAATGGATGCGGAAAATCCAATATCATTGATGCTATACGCTGGGTTATGGGTGAAGCCTCGGCAAAAAACCTTAGAGGTGATTCTATGGAGGATGTCATTTTCTCAGGCTCATCAGCACGAGCACCAGTAGGTAAAGCAAATGTTGAGTTATTTTTTGATAATTCTATGAATATGTTGGATTTAAAATTTGCGAAATACAATGAAATCGTAATACGAAGAGAAGTAGCAAGAGATGGGGTTTCTAATTATTACCTTAATAATACAAGATGTAGAAGAAAAGATATCCGTGAGGTATTCCTTGGAACTGGTTTAGGACCACGTAGTTATGCAATTATTGAGCAAGGTATGATTTCTAGACTAGTAGAGTCAAAACCCGATGAGATTAGAACTTATCTGGAAGAAGCTGCAGGTATAAGCAAATATAAAGAAAAAAGAAGAGAGACTGAGCTTAGATTAAAACATACTAAAGAAAACCTGAGTAGACTTAAAGATATAATGAAGGAAATTAATTCACAGCTTGGTAAATTAGAAAGACAGGCACGTGAAGCAGAAGGCTATAAAGAACATAAATCAAAGGAGAGAAAGCTTAAGCTAGACATAATAGCTTTAAAATGGAAAGGTTATGACACAGAAATAACCAAAATAGAGAAAGAGGTAAGCGCAGCAAGCACAAACCAAGAAAAATGTAAGGCTGATTTAAGTAATAAAGATAAACTAATAGAAGAAGAAAGAGAAAAAAGAACTAGTGAAGAAGAAACTGCAAATGAAATTCAATCGGAGTACTATCGCATAGGAAGTGAAATCGCAAAATGCGAAAGTGATATAGAGCATACACAAGAAACAGAAACATCCAGAAAATTATCTTTGGATGAAATAGAATTGTCATTTAATGAGATAGACAAGCTTCAAAAAGATGATAAAGATAAAGATGAAGAACTTAGCGATAGTATTAATAAAAAAGATGAGGAATTACACCAAGCCAATAAAAAAACTAAAGAATTAACACTAAAGAAATCTGAATCAAGCTTTGCGTTACAAAATTGGCAAACCACATATAATGAATTCTTGTCAAAACAATCAGAGGCAATAAAAAAACATGACATTGAAAAGACTAAAATAGGGTCCTATCAAAAGTCAGCTGAAGCTCTTAGTAAAAGGCTTAAAATCTTAGAATCTGACGTCATTCATGATAAAAACAAGGAATTGGACAGTAAAAGTACGATTTTAAATGATGCAAGTAGCATAAAAGAAAAACTCTCAGCAGTTCTTATAGATTTTGATAGATTAAAGATACCAAGTGATGGAAAAAATATGGCATTAAGTAAGATACCAAAAACTATAGGGATTATAGTGGAAAGGTTTCAACAACTCTTTAATCAAATAAAGCTACTGGTTAGATCACAGCAAGATGAGATTAATGATATTAAGAACAAGATTAATGATTACAACAAACTTCTCAAACAATCAGACCAAAATCTTGAAGAATTCCAAAGACAAATTAAGGATGACGAAAAACATAAACTTAAATTGGAAAAAGAAAAAATAGATCTCAAACAAATGACTGATAAAATAATATGGGAATTTGATGAAACTCTAGGTCTGCAAAATCAATTAAATATTTCTATTTCTACGCTCAAAGCAGAACAATCTTCGTTAAAGTCTAATCTTCAGCGGTATATTGAGGAAAGGAATACAATTGAAACACGTAAGAAAAAAATAATAATGGATGTAAATATACCAAAAACAATGTCTAGTGAAATGCAAGATAAATTAAAGGATTTATTGAATAAAAAACAAGAAAAAGAAACTGAGCTCTCTGAAGCTCGCAATAAGGTCTCCCAGTGTGATGAAAATATTCAAAATTT
>NZWU01000019.1 GCA_002701705.1 Gammaproteobacteria bacterium | reverse complement strand
AAATGTCTATAGAGAAAACAACAAATAGTCCTGAGGAAACAATGAGTTATGCAAAATCTATTGCTCCTTCATTTTGTCCTGGAAATATTTATGGATTAAATGGTCAAATGGCATCAGGGAAAACGACATTTATTAAAGGGCTTTTAATGGGAATGGAATATAATGATATGGTTAATTCTCCAACTTTTACATTAATTAATGAATATCAATTAGACCAAACTAAAATCTTTCATTATGATTTATATAAGATTAAGCGTGCACAAGAATTAATAGACATTGGAATAAATGACTATTTAAATCAAAATGCACTTCACTTTTTTGAATGGCCAAAGAACTGTGCATCATTACTACCTAGACCGAATGTAATTATTGATTTAATTAATGTTCATTCAGGCCGACTAATTAAAGTCACAATTAAGCCGAATGAATAAAAGAAAATTACTAATACTTTCAATAATTGGACCAACATCAATTGGTAAAACTGAACTGGCCTTTAGTATTGAAAAAAAATACCCTGTTGAAATAATAAGTGTTGATTCAGCAATGATTTATAGGGAAATGAATATTGGTACTGATAAACCCAATTTAAAAGTATTATCAAAAATTAAACATCATCTTGTAGATATAAGAGATCCAAACGAGGGTTATAATGTAGGTGACTTCTACCAAGATGCACATAGATTAATTAATGAAATACATAAGCGACACAAAATTCCACTATTTGTTGGTGGAACATTGATGTATTTTAATCAACTATACGCTGGACTTGATAAATTACCTAAAAGTTCCTTAGCTACAAGAGAATTCATAAACTCCTTAGCAAAAAAATATAGCTGGGAATCATTGTATAATTATTTGAAAGAAATAGATCTTCAGAGCATAAAAAAAATTACAAAAAATGATTCTCAAAGAATTCAGCGTTTTCTCGAAATTTATTTATTAACAGGGAATGCCCCATCATCTTTTTTATCATCAACAAAACCTTTATCAAATGAATTTGATGTTCTCACAATCAAACTTACNGCAAATGATCGTTNATATCTACATAATANAATTGAACAAAGGACAAAAAAAATGTTNGCTAATGGATTTATTGATGAAGTTACAATGCTAAAAAATAAATACCATTTATCTCTGCAATCACAGTCAATGAAGGCNATTGGTTACAAACAAATTATGTGGTTTTTAGATGGTAAATTATCATACGATGATGTTATTGAAAAAACTATATTTGCAACTCGACAGCTTGCAAAAAGACAACTTACTTGGTTAAAAAAATTTAAAAATGCTACCGAACTTAATGATATAAGTGAATTACCACNTTCATTTTTTAATAAACTTGAGAAAAGTTTGCAATTTTTATAAATAATGTCAAGATGAAATATAGTTCTTATAATAATATCTATGAGAAAACATTATGGCAGACAACCTTCAAGATAAGTTCCTAAATCAACTTCGAAAAGATAAAATTTTGGTGTCAATATTCCTTGTGAATGGGATTAAATTAGAAGGTGTTATCGAATCATTTGATCAATATACAATACTCCTTAAAAATAAGATTACGCAAAGTGTATATAAACATGCTGTCTCGACAATAGTACCAAGCCAGCCGACGAAATTAGAATTTGATGAGTANCAGAGTTTGTATTATCATTAACTCCGTGAGGAAGAAATATGGCATGGAATGAACCTGGAGACAAAAATAAAAACCCTTGGGGAAATCAAAAAGGTAATAAATCTGAACTTGATGATTTGATAAAAGATTTCATTAGTTCATTGAAAACCTTATTTGGGAATAAAGGTTCTGGACCTATAGATCCTTCTTCAAAAAAAAATATTGGAATGGTTGCGGCTGCAGTACTGGCAATTTATCTGTTATTTGGCATATATATTGTAAATGATGGCGAAAGAGGTGTTGTTTTACAATTTGGTAAGTTCAATGAAATTACTACCCCTGGACCTCATTGGATTCCACTCATTNTCCAGTCTGTTGAAATAGTTGACGTTGCAAATATTCGATCTACTCAACAGAAAGCAGTTATGCTTACTGAGGATGAAAACATCGTGAGCATAAATTTTGCTATCCAGTATGATGTAAAAGATGCTAGTGATTTTATTTTTAATGTTAGAGATCCTGATGTTACTTTAAGACAGGCTGGTGAAAGTGCTATTCGAGAGATTTTGGGAAAAAATAAAATGGATTTTATTATTACAGATGGAAGAGAAGNGGTTGCANGCNACACAAAAGAATTACTTCAAAGTATTTTAGATTTTTATAAATCTGGAATTAATGTGCAAACAGTAAATATACTTGAAGCACAACCTCCAGAACAAGTACAAGATGCTTTTTCAGATGCGATAAAAGCTCGTGAAGATGAACAGCGTTACATAAATGAAGCTGAAGCATATAGAAATGAAATCATACCACTTGCGAGAGGTGAAGCGAAACAAATAGTTGAAGAAGCCAAAGCATACAGAGTTAAATTAATTAAGTCGGCAGAAGGTGAAGCGANTAGATTCAGACAATTGTATTCTGAATATAAAAAGGCCCCAGAAGTAACACGTGAGAGATTATACTTAGAAGCAGTTGAGTCTGTTTTAGAAAATACAAGCAAAGTTATGATAGATGTTGATGGNGGCAATAATTTAATGTATTTGCCACTGGATAAAATCATAAAACCATCTACATCTTCCACTGNTAAAGAAAATGATAACAGGAATGATGAGTCTAGTTTTTCTGACAAATTAAACTTAGATAGAAATACTTTTGATCCTAGAAAGAGACAGACATATGAATGATAGAAATATTTTAACAATAATAATTCTAACAATTATTTTTATNTATTCNGCGNTATTTATAGTTGATGAGAGANANGTTGTTATCAAATTTAGACTTGGTGAGATTGTACGCAGCTATAATGACCCTGGTTTATATTTTATGATACCTTTTATAAATAATATAAAAAAATATGATTCAAGGATTCTAACAATGGATTCTAAGCCAGAACAGTTTTTAACTAGTGAGAAGAAGAATGTGATTGTTGATTCCTTTGTTAAATGGAGAATATCTGGCCCTGAAAACTTTTACAGAGCATCAAAAGGTGATGAAAGAATAGGATTGAATCGTCTCTCACAAATAATCAATGATTTAACGAAAAGTGAATTCAGTAANAGAACTATCCACGATGTTGTCTCTGGAGATAGGGCAGAATTAATGAACATTGTAAAAAATGANGCTAGTNTTGCAGCTAAAGCGCTTGGCATCACTGTTGTGGATGTAAGATTAAAGAAAGTAAATCTTCCTGATGAGGTAAGNGCATCTGTTTATGCAAGAATGGTTAAAGAAAGAGCAACTGTTGCCAAAGCATTTAGATCGAAAGGAAAAGAGACTGCTCAAGGTATTACAGCAACNGCTGAAAGAGAATCTGAAACAATAATTGCGGAGGCATACAAGCAAGCACAGGAAATTAAAGGTGAGGGTGATGCTGTTTCAGCTGAAACTTATGCAAAATCATATANCTTAAATCCTGAATTCTATTCATTTTATAGAAGCTTAAGTGCTTACAAAAGTTCATTTAATGTGAAAGAAGACGTAATGATAATTCAGCCAGATTCAGACTTCTTCAAATATTTTAAAGATTCTAAAGGCAAAAAATAATAATCACTTTTGATTTAATAATTTTAGCAATAGCAATAGTTTTAATACTTGAGGGAATAATACCTTTCGTTTCACCGGATAGTTTTAGAAAGTTACTTGCTTTAGCCGCTGATTGTAATAATAATACGTTGAGAACTCTAGGACTAATTAGTATCATACTAGGGTTAATTCTATATTGGATTATTACGTATCAATATTTATGAGCAATAAGAACTTTGTTATACCAGATGGAATGGAATATTTCATGCCAAATGAGGCAAAAAATTTTGAGGTTCTCAAACAAAAAGCCTTAAAAATTTTAGCTAAACTTGATTATGCGTATGTAAANCCNCCAATNTTTGATAATCTAAATAATCTNCTNAGCTTAAAATCACCTGATTTAGATATAGAGACACTTTCTGTAACNGATCATCAAACAGGCGGCGAGATTGGGATTAGAGCTGACATAACACCTCAAGTCTCTAAGATCGATTATCAGCTATCAAATGGAACAGGTTCTAAAAAATATTGCTATATGGGTGATATATTGAGGCCTTCATCAAGGGATTTTGATAGAAAGAACCCTTTCCAATTAGGCGCTGAAATTTTTGGAAAAAATAATAAACATTTTGATGTAGAAATAATCAAAGCTATGATTCAAATTATTTCACTTTCAAATCAAAAAAGATTAATTATTGAATTGGGAGATGTATCATTTATCAATAACTTTTTGAATGACATACAAATTGAACAAGAACAAAGAACAATTCTTACAAACTTAATTAATTTAAAATCTGTAAGCGAGATTAGAGATTTTTGCAAAAAGAATAACGTTGAGAAAAAGAAGACTAATTTTTTAATTGATCTAATACAATTATCTGGAGATATAAAAGTTGTTGCTGAAATAAAAAAACTCATTGATTTAAATAAAATGAATTTCACACATGAGTTAAATAATTTACAAGATATAGCCAATAATATAAAAAAATTTAATAAATCTTGTGAGATACAAATTGATTTATGTGAATTTTATGGTTATGAATATCAAACGAGTATTATATATACTGCTTATGTCCCTAATTATAGAAAAGAAATTGCTAAAGGTGGAAGATATAATGCTTATATTATAGAAAAGAATTTGTATAGAGAAGCAACAGGTTTCAGTTTAGATTTAAAAGATATTTTTGATTTGTCATTGATCAACAAGGCACAATAATATTATGAATAAAAATATATTTCTCGTCGGAACTCATTGGGGTGATGAAGGTAAAGGTAAAATTGTTGATGTTCTAACAGAAAATGCTTCTGCCTGTGTTCGTTTTCAAGGTGGACATAATGCTGGTCACACATTATTAATTGGTGGCAAAAAAATAATCTTACACTTAATCCCTTCAGGAATATTACGTGACCATGTAAAATCAATAATTGGAAATGGAGTTGTAGTTTCTCTTGAAGCTCTTCAAGATGAATTAAATGATTTAAAATCAAATAATATTGCTATCCAAGACAAGCTTTTTATCAGTAAGTTTTGCCATGTCATCTTACCATCACATCAAGCAATTGATATTGCTAGAGAAAAATATTTAGGTAAGGCGTCAATCGGTACGACTGGTCGTGGTATAGGCCCAGCCTATGAAGATAAAGTTGCAAGGCGTGGTCTTAGACTTATTGATTTTTTCAATCACGAACATTTAATTAGTCGTATCACCTCTTTAATAGATTATCATAATTTCCTTCTATCTAATTATTATAAATCAACTCCTGTTTCACTAAATGAAACTATTGATAAACTTGTCCCAATATTTAAAAGTATAAAAAAATATGTCATAGATGTTACCCCATTAATGATGGAGATAAGCACAAATTCAACTATTATTTTTGAAGGTGCACAAGGGACTATGTTAGATATTGATCATGGAACTTATCCTTATGTAACTTCATCTAATACAATATTTCCTGGGATGACAACAGGAACAGGAATTGGTAGTGATAAAATTAATTATTCGCTCGGTATTACCAAATCTTATACAACCCGCGTTGGAAATGGTCCATTCCCAACTGAACTGAAAGATGATATTGGAGACAATCTTGCTAAATGGGGTGGAGAAATAGGCGCAACAACAGGTAGGGCTAGAAGATGCGGATGGTTAGATATAAAGATATTAAATAAAGCTATAGAATTAAATAATTTGAATGGAATTGCATTAACAAAACTAGACGTACTTGATAATTTAGAAAAAATTAAGATTGGCAAAGATTATAACTCTTTTAGTGATGTAGCAGACATAGAATACTTAGAGATGGATGGATGGCAAACTTTGACTAAAGGGATAAAAAAACTTAAAGACTTGCCTAAAAATGCACGTCACTATATTGAAACAATTGAGAATCTTTCAAATACCTCTGTAGATTTAATTTCTACTGGTGCTTCAAGAGAAGATATTATTTTTATAAAAAATATTTTTGAATGAGCAATAAGCCAGACAAATCTTTAAGTCAATATATCTATGGTATACACAGTTCTATTGCATTATTGAGATCTAATTCTGAATCAATAAAAAAAATCTTAATTAANAGAGAGTCTAAAAATAAACAACTTATAAANATATNCAATTCAGCAAAAGAAAAAAATATAAACNTTGTTGAATCAANNAAAGACTCCTTAACCAGTATTTGCNTTTCAAGTAAACACCAAGGGGTGGTTTGTGAGATTAATCCAAAATCCCATATACAATTTANTTTAGATGCATATCTACANAATTCAAAAAAACCATTCATAATAATTTTTGATTCCATACAGGATCCTAGAAATTTAGGTTCATGNATAAGAACTGCTAATGCTTTNGGTATTTCATTGATTATTAAAAGAAAATCTCAATCATGTGGAATTACTCCGCTNGTGCATAAGGCATCATCTGGTGGGTTACAAGGTTTATCATTATTTGAAAGTAATAATCTAGCAGGCATCATAAAAAAGCTAAAGAAATATAATATTTTTATCATTGGGGCAAATCATAATGCAACAGAATCTCTTTCTGCACTGAAAGAAAATAATTTTAGTTCTGGGGCAGCAATCATTATCGGTTCTGAAGGAACCGGTATTAGTAAATCTTTATTAAAAATTTGTGATGGAATTTATAAGATACCTACTCTTGGATCTGTAGAATGCCTAAATGTTTCTGTTGCTACAGGAATCATTCTNTACGAGACNGCAAAANTCTTTAAAAAAAGTAAATGATTATTTGAAAAAATGACTATTGTCCAGTAGTATTCGCAATGAGGAAGATATAAGAATGAGAAATTATGAAATTGTACTGATGTTTGATGTGAATCAAGATAGCTTGACAGAACAAACCTTAGACAAGTACAAAAATACTATATCCGTTAAGGGTGGAAAAGTTGATCGTTTTGAAGATTGGGGTAATCTNAAACTTGCATATGAAATTAATAAAAATAACAAAGCGCGCTACATAATGATGAACATTCAGGCTAATAATGATATTGTTGATGAAATATTAGGACTCATCAAATTTAATGATTCAATCCTTAGACATGTAATATTACAACGTAAAGAAATTTATACAGAATCATCCATCATGATGAAAGAAAATAATAAGAGAGAAGATGCAAATTAATTGGTTTGATAAATATGAATGATAGAACAATCAGTGAAAGCAATGGAAATGATAAAGATAANAATATATCTAATGAAATAGATTATAAGAATATAGGTTATCTAAAAAAATTTATTTCAGAGACTGGNAAAATAAACCCAAGAAGAAATAGTGTTTTATCTGGCAAAGAGCAGAGGAAAATGAATAAAGCAATAAAAATAGCTAGATATTTAGCACTACTCCCATATTGNGATAATCATAAATAATAATGAAAGTATTATTGTTNCAAAAAATTAGCAAACTCGGTGATATCGGTAGCGAAGTAAACGTCAAACCAGGCTATGCACGAAACTATTTATTACCCAAAAAAATAGCTGTTATGCCAACAGAAGATAATATTGTATTTGTTCAGAAGAAAAAGGAAGAATTATTAGCAGAAGAGGAAAAACTAAAAAACATTGCTCTACAAACACAAGAAAAATTAAATCAATTTTTGGAAAAACCAATTGTATTTACTGCGAAAATTCAAGAAGAAGATAAAATTTTTGGTTCAATATCACTCCAGAATGTTTTAGATAAGATAAATGAAAGTGGGCATGAAATACAAAAAAAACAAATAAACCTTCCTTCTGGTTCAATCAAAACTCTTGGTAAATTCACAGCACATATCAGCCTTCACCCAGAGGTAAGTCTTGATGTGCCTATAGAGGTGAAGGAAGAAGTTAGCGTTTTGCCTAATACATAACCCGAGATTATTCTTCATCAAATTATACAAAGTCACCATTTTTTCAGTTAAAATGAGTAATGGCTACCAAAATACCATCCGTTCCTAAATCTATAGAAGCTGAACAAGCATTCCTAGGATCATTGATTATGGATGCCACAGCATGGGAAAAAGTTACCGATAAAATAGATGTAAATGACTTCTACGATGCCAACAATAAGGTTATTTTCAGAGAACTCCTAAATCTTGCCTTAAGCAATCAATCAATTGATATATTGGTTTTAGAAGAAGCACTTAAAACTAAATCAGTTTTAGATAAAATCGGTGGCGTAGAGTATTTAAAGGATCTAGTCAAAAAACTACCCACATCAGCACATATTGAAACTTATGCCGGCATCATCAAAGAAAAGTCCTTAATGAGAAAACTCATTAGCAGTAGCACTAACATTATTGAACAAGTTCATCAAAGCGAAGAAGGTAATGTTAAAGATATTTTAGACAAGGCAGAAACAGAGATTTTTGGAATTACAACTGACACTAAAACAAACGATGGATTGGTTAAAATTGGTCCTATTGTAAACCAACTGATAGATGTAATTTATGATAAAAAGAATAACAATAAGATTGATTATCTTTTAACCGGTTTCAAAAAAGTTGATGAACGTTTAGGAGGTTTACAGAAATCGGACTTAATAGTAATTGCTGGCAGGCCATCGATGGGCAAGACTGCTTTTTCAATGAATATAGCGCAAGATATTGTTTTTAAGCAAAACAAGAAAGTTGGTTTTTTTAGTTTAGAAATGTCAGCACAACAAATAGCCACAAGAATGCTGTCATCCCTTAGTGGGGTTTCACAGCAAAAAATAAGAACCGGTGATTATGAATCATCCACTAGTGACACAAAAGCAGTAACTTCAGCTATTGAGATGATGCAAGAGTGTGATTTTTTTGTTGATGAGACACCGTCAATTACACCCATGGATCTGAGAGGAAAAGCAAGGAGAATGAAGAGGGAGCATGGTGTTGATATGATTATTGTTGATTATCTGCAATTGATGGGAGTAACCAGGACACGTAATTTCGATCAAAATCGAGTGAATGAAATTTCTGAAATTACCAGATCGCTCAAAGCGTTAGCTAAAGAATTGGATATACCAGTGGTAGCTCTTTCTCAGCTTAACAGAAGAGTTGAGGAACGTAATGATAAAAGACCTTTTTTGTCTGATCTTAGAGAATCTGGCTCTATTGAGCAAGACGCGGATATAGTCATCTTTCTATATCGTGATGACCAATATAATCCTAGTTCAGAAAATAAAAATGTTGCAGAAGTTAATATTTCAAAACATAGGAATGGTCCAGTTGGACTTGAACAATTAACTTTTATACCGCACTGCACAAGGTTTGAAGATTATTATCCGCAAGTGTTTGAAGATACCAATGATTTTGGTAATTAGAAAAGACTTATTCCTCTAACAGTTCAAGTTTGTTTTTTTTGTTTTCCCACTCTTTTGCATCGGAAGGCGCATCTTTTGCTTGTGATATAACAGGCCATTTTTTTGAAAGCCTTTCATTAATTTCAAAGAATTTTTTATCTTCTTCTTTTATGTCTTCATCTGAAACAATTGCATCTATAGGACATTCAGGCTCACATAATGAGCAATCAATACATTCATCTGGATTGATGACTAGATAATTTGGACCTTCATGGAAACAATCGACAGGACATACTTCTACACAATCNGTATATTTACACTTTATGCAGCTTTCTATGATAACATATGTCATTGATATTTTTTTTAATTAAAATAATAGTAGCACTATGAAATTGATAAAGAAAGCTGTCTTTCCTGTAGCTGGNCTTGGTACAAGGTTCTTACCAGCAACAAAAGCCAGTCCCAAAGAAATGTTACCAATTGTTGATAAACCTTTAATACAATATGCAGCTGAAGAAGCTATTAAANCAGGAATCACTCATTTAATCTTTGTAATTGGAAGAACTAAAAACGCCATCATTAATCATTTTGATTCTGCACCCGAACTTGAGGCTGCACTTTCTAGCAAAAAAAAGTTAACACTTTTAAAAACTATAAAAAAAATTGTACCACAAAATATTGATTGTACTTTCGTAAGACAAGAAANCCCATTGGGCCTNGGNGATGCAATTTATTGTGCCAAAGAAATAATTGGCAATGATGATTTTGTTGTAATGCTTGCTGATGATTTAATTAAATCTAAAGTACCTACAATAAAGCAGATGATTAATCTTAGAAAAAAAATAAATGCCAATATAATAGCTGTGGAAGAGATACATAAAAGCCAAACTGATAAATATGGCATCATTGAATGCGCTANAAATAAACAAAACCTTTTTAAAATTAAATCAATTGTTGAGAAACCTAAGCCTTCGGTGGCAAAATCTAATTTGGCTGTGGTTGGAAGGTACATATTCTCATCCAAAATCTTTAAGATGATAGAAGCCACTAAGCCTACAGTTGGTAGAGAGATACAAATCACTGACGCTATCAGTAAATTGCTTCAGTCAGANGATATATATGCTTATAAATTTTCAGGCGAAAGATTTGATTGTGGTAGTAAAATAGGATATTTAAAAGCAAATGTAGAATATGCNCTTGATCATCCTGAAGTAAAAACTGCTTTTAAAAAATATCTAAAAANGATGAAAGTNTAAAAACTCATTGATGAAAATTANATTTAATAATATGATGTCATAGTTTATTCCTCGGTAGCTCAGTTGGTAGAGCAAGTGACTGTTAATCACCAGGTCGGCGGTTCGAGTCCGTCCCGAGGAGTATCTTATGAACTTAAACTAGTAGTAATTCTTTTAATTGCTTCTTCTAAAGAATTCATATCAACTGCAATTGANATCCTTAAATGACCTTCAAACCCAAATGCACTTCCTGGTACAACTGCAACTTTAGCTTCTTCTAAAAGAAATGTTGCAAGCTCCTTATCATNGCTAAATTTATTGCTATTCTTTATTAGATTGCTAAAAGATGGAAAGATATAAAAAGTTCCGTCAGTATCTTTGCATTCAACTCCATCAATTTGATTTAACCCACTAACAACTGTNTCATGCCTTCTTTTATATTCTGCTTTCATGGAGGCAATTTCTGTACATTCTTTAGTAAGGGCTTCACAAGCAGCTGCTTGNGATATAGANCTTGGNCAAGACGTACTTTGGGACTGCAATGTTTTCATTGCCTTTATAATTTCTTTGGGTCCAGCTGCATATCCTATCCTCCAGCCAGTCATAGCATACGCTTTAGATATTCCATTAAATATGATTGTACGGTCGTAAAGAGTTTCGCAAACATTGAGTATGTTGTGAAATTTTTCTTTATGCCATATTACATGCTCATAAATATCATCTGAAGCTACATAAATTTGCTTATGCCCAAGTAATACATCTGCAACTTGCTTCAAAATCACTGAATCAAAATATTTGCCACTCGGATTATTCGGACTATTTAATAAAAATAGTTTAGTTTTATCAGTAATGATATTTTGCAGCACATCAATATCTATGTTTAAGTTATCTTCATAGGTGGTTGCAAGAAATACCGGTACGCCACCAGCATATTTCACCATATCTACATAGGATACCCAGTAAGGCGTTGGTATAATAACTTCATCACCTTCATCAAGAAAAACTTGTAAAAAATTAAATAAGGATTGTTTGCAACCGTTGGATGATATAATTTGATCGGAAGAATAGACTAATCCATTTTCATTTTTGAATTTATGCCTTATTGCATCTTTAAGTTCGGGAGTTCCGTCAACAGCGGTATACTTTGTAGAACCCGAATTAATTGCAGATTGAGCTGCTATTTTAATATGATCTGGTGTATCAAAATCTGGCTCGCCAACTGTAAGGATGATAACATCCGTTCCTTTTTGACGCATTTCATTTGCTCTTGCGGTCAGAGCCATCGTGGATGAGGGGTTTATTAATTTTATCCTTTTTGAGATAGTCAACTTTTTTTCCTTGAATAAGATCTTATCATAATAGGGTCTTTTAAGTAAACTTCATGTTAAAATGAAGCGTATGAGGAAATTAATTCTCAGCACTAAACTCAAAGCATCTGGCGATCAACCAAAAGCTATCAATGCACTCGTTGATGGTGTCAGGGAAGGTGTGCATCAACAGACACTTTTGGGTGTCACAGGGTCTGGTAAAACCTTTACCATGGCACATCTGATTGAAAAAACTAATAAAACAACT